>JALYMR010000214.1 GCA_030773615.1 Actinomycetota bacterium | reverse complement strand
CTCGGCATCCCCGAGGGCAACGTGCACGGCGAGCTGTTCCCCGAGGAGAAGGCCACGGTGGTCCGGGCGCTGCACAACGAGGGCAAGCGCGTCGCCTTCGTCGGCGACGGCATCAACGACCTGCCCGCCCTGGCCTACGCGGACGTCTCGGTGTCGTTCGGCAGCGCCACCGACGTCGCCCGGGAGACCGCCGACGTGGTGCTCATGGAGGACGACCTGCGGGGCCTGCCGGTCGCCTTCGCCACCGCCCGCCAGGCGCTTGCGATCATCCGCCAGAACATCGCCCTGGTCGGCGGGGTCAACCTGGCCGCGATGGCGGTGACGACCGCCAGCGGCCTGCGGCCGGTCACCGCCGCCTTCCTGCACAACGGGTCGACGGTGGCCGCCGCGGTGAACGGCCTGCGGCCGTTGCGCGGGCCCGTCGCGCCTTTGGCGCGGGGCAAGCCGACCACGACGACCACAACGAGGAACGCAGATGGCCGATGAGCTACGCAAGTCGGAGATGTGGAGAGGCATCCGGCGGGGCGCCGGGTTCGCGTTCGGGATCGGCGCCGTCGTGACCGCGGCGTCCCTGCTGCGCGACGGCGCGAGACCGACCGTCAAGGGCCTCATGAAGGCCGGGATGCAGGGGCGCACGATGGCCGCCGAGCTCTCCGAGCAGCTGCAGGACCTCTACGCCGAGGCCGCGTACGAGCACCAGAGGCCCCAGGAGGGCCCGCAGGAGGCGTAGCGTGCCCGACGGCCCCACCACCGACTCGGTGCCGGCGAGGAGGGCGTGGACCGAGTCCGCCTTCGCCGTGGCGAGCCGGGTGCTGTTGGGCGCCGTGGTCGTCCAGGTCTTCCTTGCCGGGCTGGGCCTCTTCGGGGCCAGCGACTTCGACGCCCACCGGCTCTTCGCCTTCGTCCTGCACGCCGTGACGCTGTCGCTCGTCGCCTTGGCCGCCCTCGGTCGCCGGGGAGCGCTCGTCCTCGCGGTCACGGTCGCCCTGGCCGTGCTCGTCTTCGTGCAGGGGCTGCTCGTCGTGGTGGCCGCCAGGGCCCCGGTCGTCGGCGCGCTGCATCCCGTCGGGGCGCTCGTGCTCTTCGCGGGCGCGCGCTGGCTCCTGCACGCCCCGAGCCCGGATCCGAGCTCGGTTCAGGCCCGCGAGCCGTCGTCCCGGGGTGGCCCGGGGTCGACCCGCCGGAGCGGGGAGAGCCGCGTCCCCGGCTTCGACCAGACGACGTCCTGACGGGCGAGGAGGAGCGGCGGACGAGAGGATGGTCGGCCGGGCGGGTGGCTCGTCGCCGCGTGCGGGGGCGACCCCGCGGACCTGCGGAGCTCGGGGGGGCGCGGCTCTCAGGCGACCGAAACGCGCATCGACCGCGCCAGCGCGCGGCCGAGGGCATGCACCTCGTCGCCGACCCGCACGAAGACAGGCCCGTCGAACGGTTGCTTGTCCTCCACCTTGAGCCCCACGCCGGGGCAGATGTCGCGCTCGGCGAGATAGCGCAGCATGCTGGGGTCCCTGTCCGAGACCACGGTGAAGATGCCTTCCTCGCCGGGCTCGAGCTCGGCGAGCGCGCGTGTCTCGTCGTCCGGCAACGCCAGCTGCCGGTCGGGGATCGGGTCGCCGTGCGGGTCGCGCTTGGGATCGCCCAGCGCTTCCGCGATGAGGTCTCCGAGCTCGTCGGAGATGTAGTGCTCCAGCACTTCGGCCTCGGCGTGCACGCGGTCCCAGGGCATCCCGAGCGCTTCGGCCAGGTAGGCCTCGAGCAAGCGGTGGTGCCGGATGACCTCCAGCGCGACCTTCTCGCCGGCCGCCGTCAGCCGCACGCCGCGGTACGGCTCGTGCACAACGAGGTGCATCTCGCCCAGGCGCTTCAGCATGCCGGAGACCGCGCCCGGTGTGAGGCTCAGGTGCTCCGCTAGCGCGTTGGTGCTCACCGCGCCGCCCCCCCGCCTCTGCAACGAGAAGATCGCCTTCGCGTAGTCCTCGACCGCCTGGCTCCTGCCGGCTCGCATCTCGCGCCGCCGCCGGTCATGACCGAGCGTCGTCGTCTACACCTTCCCCTCGGGCTGTGGGATCACGTCGACAATTCTGCCGTCTGCGGAGGCGAAGGCGGCAGGCTGGCGGTCGCCGCCCCACCGCCGGCGAGGACAGCAGCGGTGGGGCGATGACGCGCGCGCCGCTAATTCTCGGCGCCGATGGCCCAGATCTCCCACTCGTCGTCGCTCACGACGTTCCCCTGGGTGTCGGCGACCTGCTGGACGATCAGCGGGATCTCATCGTCGGAGCACTTCGGCAGAGGCTCGTCGCAAGGCGGCTCCTCGGGATGGAGGGCGCGAGAGAAGGTGAGTCGGGCGGTCTTGCCGTCATCGATGAGCGCGACGCTCGAGACCTCGTGGGTGTGAGGGACGTCATGGTCGAGGTGGTCGCCGTAGAAGTGCCGCTGGGAAACGTCGGTGGTCCTGGCCGCGAGCTGGTGGCTGAACGTGACGTCGGCGGTGGTGGCGTCGAGCACCTTCACCGAGACGACCCGGAACGAATCGCTCGTGGGCTTCTTGTGGGCCTGCGCGGCCCCTGCGAAGCTGGCCGCCGCGAGGAGTACCCCCGCGACGACGCGTGCGTGGATCCTGCGCATGTCCTGCTCCTCCTATCGATCGTGACCTCTGCTGAGGTCAACACTGGACAACCTCGTCACCACCGGCCTGCCCGGCTCCGAATCGGCCCGAGAGACGTTGCGCGCGCGCGAGCTCGGCCTCGACCACTCGCCGGTGCCGGATGACCTCCAGCGCGACCTTGTGGCCCGTCCGCGTCAACGCGAGGGGGGCATCCGGCTCGCAACGGACCAGCCCGAGCTGAGCCAGGTGCTCGACCATCTCGGTGGTGGACGCGAGCGACAGCCCGAGCCGCTCGGCCAGCGCGGCACAGCTCGAGCAGGGCCCTCGTGCTGCTGCCCCGAGAAGAGCCCCTTCGCGCATTCCTCGAGCAGGGCGCTCAACTGGACGCCGCCCGTCGCCCTCGGGACCGCTCCTCTCGGAGGCCGTGCGCCACCCGGGTGTGCTGCGGTTGCCGTTCATGGGACGAGTTTGGATGTTCCAAAAGAGGGTCAAGGTTAGCCGTAAGACTGGCCGGTCCCGACGACTGGCAGCGCCGCGGCAAGGAGGGCCTCGACCTGCCGCGCGCACCCACCGCACCCGGTCGAGGCGCCGGTGACCCGAGCGACCTCCGGCAGCGTCGTCAGCCGGCTGGCGCGGATGGCGGCGACGATCTCCGCGCGCGACACCTCGCGGCACATGCAGACCAGCTCCGCCGCCGCCTGCCCGTCCCCGTCGTGCTCCCGGCGGGCCGTCGGCTCCGGCGCGCAGACGAGCAGGCGAGGCGGGACCGGGTTGCCGCTGGTGAGCAGCTCCGACAGCTCGGCCGCGGACGTGCTGTCGCCGACCAGCAGCGCCCCGGCGAGCCGGTCGTCGTCCAGCACGAGCTTCCGGTAGATGCCGCGGCGTCCGTCGATCCAGACCAGCTCGTTCCCGCGCGCGCTCGCCGCCTGAGCGCCACCGGCGAAGACGTCGACGCCCGCGACCTTCAGCGTCGTCGCCGCCACCGCCCCCGAGAACGTCGCGCACTTCCCGCCGGCGCATGCGGCAGCGACCCGAGCCTGCTTGGCCAGCGGCGGCCACAGCCCGTAGACCGTCCCGCGGTGCTCCGCGCACTCGCCGACCGCCCAGACCGCGGGCGCACTCGTGCGCATCTGGTCGTCGACGACGACGCCTCGCGCCGTCGCGACCCCGGCTGACCGCGCGAGGGACGTCTCGGGCCGGATTCCCGCGGCGACGACCACGAGGTCCGCCTCGAGCTCCGTCCCATCGTCGAGGACGACGCGGCTCGAGTCGATCGACCCGACCCGTCGACCGACGACCGTCCGCATCCCCAGGCGCCCGACCGCGACGTCGAGCATGGCGGCGGCTTGCGCATCGAGCTGCTGTGCCATCAGCCGGTCCGCAGACTGGACGACGGTGACCGAGACGCCCCTCGCCAGCAGCCCGGCCGCCGCCTCGAGCCCCAGGAGCCCGCCGCCGATCACCACCCCCGCGCGGGCGTTGCCGGCGCGCGCCGCGATCCTGTCGACGTCGCTTCGCGTCCGGAAGGTGAATACGTGGGCGCCTTCGACTCCCTCCATCGCCGGCACGAGGGGACGCGAGCCCGTGGCGAGGACGAGTGCGTCGTAGGGATGCGACGCCCCGCGGGCATCGACGGCGATCCGCCGTTCGACGTCGATCGAGACGGCCGGCGAGGACGGCCGGAGATCGACGCCTTGCGCGTCGAACCACGCCGGGGAGCGCAGGAGCAGGTCGGACTCGTGGCAGCCGCCGGCCAGCAGCTTGGACAGCAGGAGGCGGTTGTAGGAGACATCCGGCTCTTCTCCGAGCATCGTGATCCGCCAGCCCTCCGGCCGGTCCCGGAGCGCCTCCTCGGCGACGGCGAGGCCCGCCATCCCCGTACCGACGACCACGAGCCGCTGCCTCGCCTGGCGCCCTCTGGTCGCCGCACCACGATCGCCCGCCGCACCCGCGTCCAGGCTCCCCACCGCGCCGACAAGGGCGGCGACAGCTTGGGCTCCGGCCGCTCGGTCTCGCCTCGTCGTGCCGCCGCGCGAGACGCGGAGCGATCCGACCAGCTCGAGGCCTCGCCGCCGGTACTGCCAGCCGTGCGCGATCGCCACCGTCACGGCCCAGAACGACGCGGCCAGGTGCTGATCCGCCCATACGGCGCTCACGAGGACGAGCACCCCCGTGACCAGCGTGTACGTCGAGAGCACGGCGGCGATCTGGGCCACGAGCGAGGTCCACAGCCTGCGCGCGCGCCCGGGCCGTGCGCGGCTCCCCAGGGCCAGGAGCTTCAGGCCGAGCGCGACGAAGAAGGCGCAGCCGAAGGCGACGTGGACGTAGACGAGCGGGCCGCTCGCCGTCCTCTCGCGCAGCGAATCGACGAAGAGGGGCAAGGCGGTGGCGATCGAGCCGGCCAGCGCGAGCAGCAGGACGACCATCACGCCGCCGAGCTGCCGGCTGCCCCGACCGCCCTCGCTCCCGCTCGCCGCAGCTGCGCCGCCCATCAGCCAAGCGCCGCTCGCGCGCTCG
>JALYMR010000213.1 GCA_030773615.1 Actinomycetota bacterium | reverse complement strand
ATGGACGCCGTCTGGCGCTTCGCGTTCTACTCGGACACCACCACGGTCACCGTCCACATCCGGCGGCTACGAGCGAAGATCGAGCGCGACCCGGCCCGCCCGCGCTACATCGAGACCGTGTGGGGCGTCGGCTACCGCTTTCGGCCCTGATCTGCCGCGGCCCGGAGGCGGGCCAGCGTCTCGGCATCGACCTCCCCGGTCGCGCGCAGGCCGGCGGCGCGCTGAAACCGCCGCACTCCGCGCTGCGTCACCGGGCCGAACTCACCGGTCCGAGCGAGGGGAATCGGTCGCCCGGTCGAGCGCGCAATCACCCGCGCGGGCACGAGGCCGAGTCGGCGCAGCGCGCGCTGGACCTCGCGGACGCGTCTTGAGCCCCCCGGGAGCGCATAACCATCCCCGCGGCGCAGCGTCGCCTCTCGGCGGACCCGCGGCGCGGCGCGCTGCTGCCCGAGCGGAAACTCCCGCCACAGGTTGTCGGGCCCGACGACCTCCTTTGCGCCGCCCGGCGATGGCTGGACGGCCGCGCGGGCCTGGCGCTCCCGGGCTGCGCGGTCGGCCTGCAGGCGCCGCAACTCCACCACCCGCTCGGCGGGCTCTTGGGCCAGGACATCGCGTGACAAGGCTTGCAGCCCCAGGCCACCCAGGCCACCGCCGACAGCCGCCGCCACAAGGGCCAGGCATGCACCGGCAAGGCGGGGCCAGCTGCTCGGAGGTCTCACGCCGCGCTTCACCACCTGGAAGCTAGACGGCGATGGAAACGAGGTTCTTACGCGTGGGTCGGCAGGGACTTGGCCTCCTGGTGGCTTCTTCGGCCGATCCGATTGCCAGCAGCTCGAGGAGGGTTCCGGTGGACGCCCTTACGAGCCGGTGCCGGTCCATTACAGGTCGCTTACCCGAGCCCCGTGCGCCGTGTGCACCACGCTCCGGCCGCTATTCCTGTTCAGGCCTCAGGGGATCGCCCAGCCGTGTGCCCCCAGGCCGACCTCCTCCGTGCGCCCGTGACGACCGCGGTGCCGCGGCCGCTTGTCGCCTGTCCGCCTTCAACTGAACGAGCCGCCATGACGCCCACGCGAGCCCTCCCCATCTCCCCCAAGCCCCCGGCCGTTCTCGCGCTCGTGACTGCCGTCGTCGAGGCCGCCACCGCGGTCGACAGCTGGGCCGAGGCGGCAGGGAGCAGTTCTCGACAGGAGACCCACCGATGACCACCCAGAACCTCGACGTGAGCGTCGTGGCGCCGGTCAAGAACGAGCAGGAGTCGCTTCCGGTGCTCGTCCGGCGGATCAAGAGCGTCCTCGACGCGCACGACCTCTCGTTCGAGCTGATCCTCGTCGACGATGGCTCCGACGACGAATCGTGGTTGACCATCCAGGAGCTCTGCGCCGTTCACGACGAGCTGCGAGCGCTGCGCTTCCGGCGCAACTTCGGCAAGGCCACTGCCCTGCGGTCGGCGTTCGGGGAGGTCCGCGGACAGGTCGTGGTGACGATGGACGCCGACCTGCAGGACGATCCGGACGAGCTTCCCCGCTTCGTCGAGGCCGTCCGGGCGGGCAGCGACGTCGTCTCCGGCTGGAAGCGCGAGCGCAAGGACCCGCTGTCGAAGACCCTGCCGTCAAAGGTCTTCAACCAGGTGCTGCGCTCGGTCTCCGGGCTGCGCCTGCACGACTTCAACTGCGGCTTCAAGGCCTACTCGGCGGCCGCCGCGCGCGCGCTCTCCCCGCATGTCTACGGCGAGATGCACCGCTACCTGCCGGTGCTCGCCGCCGCCCAGGGCTACAGCGTGTCGGAGTTGGAGGTTCGACACCACCCGCGACGCTTCGGCAAGTCGAAGTACGGGCCCGGGCGAGTCCTGGCCGGGGCCATGGACCTCCTGACGGTGATCCTCCTCACGCGCTTCCGCGAACGGCCGCTGCACGTCTTCGGGCTGATGGCGGCGCTCAGCGGACTCATCGCGGTCGCCGCGACGGTGCCGTTCCTGGTCACCGACTCGCCGACCGGAGTCGCCGTCGTCGGCCTGCTGGGGATGATCGCGGTCGTCGGCCTGGTCGGCACCGGCCTGGTCTGCGAGCTGGTGGTCAGCGGACAGGGTCCCGTCGACGCGTCGACGCGGACGGTCGAGGCGATCCGCCCGTCGACGCGCCTGGCGTCCGTCCCGATGCCGCCGCTCGTAGAGGACGACGCCACGGCGATCGACACCCGTCTGCTGGTCGCCGACGGCGCCGACATCCAGCGCAGCGCATGAAGCGTCGCCTGCTGCTCGCCCTTCAGATCATCGGCACCGTCGTCCTCGTCGGCGTGGCGGTCGCGGCACTCGACCTCGCCGCCGCCGCGGAGACCCTGCTGGGCACCGATCCCGCGGCCGCGTTCGTCGGCTTCGCGCTGCTGCTCGTCGGGCAGCTGGTGTGCGCCCTGCGCTGGCGTGAGCTGGCGGTGCACGCGGGCGTGGCGGGGTCCGCGGGCTGGTTCGCGCGCGTCTATCTGCGCGGATGCTTCTACAACTCGGTGCTGCCCACCGGGCTCGGGGGAGACGCAGTGCGAGTGATGGTGCTGCGCAAGGTCGCCTCGACGCGCACGGCGACGCGCAGCGTCGTCAGCGACCGTCTCCTGGGCTTCGCGGCCCTCGCTGCGACCGCCGCGTTCGTGGTGCCCTTCACGCCCTATGTCGAGGGCGCGGCCCCCTCCGTCCTGGCACTCGCGTCGCTGGCGGCGATCGGCGTCGGGCTGGTCGTCTCCGCCCTCACGGGACGGATCCCCGCGTGGATCGCCCGCACCGCCGGCTGGACGCTTGCCTACGAGATCATCTGGTTCGCCGGTCTGTGGTTCCTGGCGGCGGCCGTGGGCATCGCCATCGCCCCCGCCGCACTGCCGGTGGTGGTCCTCGTCGTCGGGGTCGCGCTCGCCCTGCCGCTGTCGATCGGCGGCACGGGCGCCCGCGAAGGCGCGTTCGTGCTGGCGCTCGCCCCCCTGGGCGTCGCGGCCGAGTCCGCGGTCGCCCTCGGGGTGCTCTTCGGGCTCGCGCTGGCCGCGGTCGGCCTCGTCGGAGCGGTGGTGCGCGTCGGGGCCGAGGAGCCGCGTCGCGGCGTGCCTGCCGTCGACTCCCCGGTCGGGCTGTCCCGGGAGCTCGCGCGATGAGCGCAGCGAGCGCCCTTCTCTTCCGCCGCGCGTCGTCGCGCCCCGTCCGGCCGAGCTGGCTGCTCCCGGGTCTCGTGCTCGCGGGCGCGCTGATCGTGCGCCTCGCGGTCGCCGACCGCAGCCTGTGGCTCGACGAGACGATCAGCCTCGTCCAGATCGACCGACCGCTCGTCGACGTGATCACCCGTCAGATCAACGGCGTGCACCCGCCGCTGTTCCACGTCGTGCTGCACGGCTGGGTCGAGGTGTTCGGATCGACCACGCTGGCGATGCGCTCGCTCTCGATCCTCTGGTCGCTCCTGGCCGTCGCCGGTGTGGGAGCCTGGAGCCGACAGGCGTTCCCGCACATCAGCGCCGTCCCGGCCGCGGCCTTCGCCGCACTGGCTCCCTTCGCCGTCTGGTACGGCACGGAGATCCGCATGTACTCGCAGCTCTTCGCGCTGACCGCGCTGGCGGGATGGCTGAGCTGGTCGATCATCGCCGGCGCCGCGCGTGCTCGTCGGCGAATCGCCGCGCTCGCGGTCGTCCTCGTCGCCATCGTCTACACGCACTACTTCGGAGCGCTGTTCGTGGGCTCGCTCGGGCTGGTGGCGCTCGCCGTCGCCATCCGCAGGACCGAGCTGAGACGGTCGGCCCTCTCCGTGTTCGGCCTCAGCGTGTCCGCGGGGATCGCGCTCGTCCCGTGGCTCGTCCTCGTGGTCTCGCAGCGGTCCGCCGAGCCGCTGAGCACCGTCTTCGAGGATCCCGACTTCTTCACGGGCCTGATCGCCGCGATCGAGATGCTGACCGGCTTCCGGTCCTACGCGCTGCTGGGCGTGCTCGCGGCGGGATGGCCGTTGATCTGCCTGCTCGCCATCCTCCTGCTTCCGCAGCTCGGGGTGATGCGCTGGCGCGTGGCTGGGCTGCTGACCCTGGTCATCGGCCCCCCCGTCGGGTTGATCCTGGTCTCCATCTTCGCCGAGCGCTCCGCCTTCGACAGCCGCTACCTCACCGTCTGCGCCGCTCCCCTCTACGTCATGGCCGGCTGGCTGTGGACCCGCCTGGTGCGGCCGCGCCTGCGGCCCCCGGTCGGGGCCGTCATGGTGGTGGCGGCGATCGGCCTGAGCCTCTGGCAGAACCACGATCCCGCCAACCCCAAGCTCTACGAGCTGCGTGAGGCGATGCAGGCGGTCAACTCCTTCGCCCGTCCGGGCGACGCCGTGATGATCGTGCCGCAGGTCAACGAGCTCGGGGGACAGGATCCCGTGATCAACTTCTACGAGCCGCGCGTTGGCCTGCGCTACGTGGACACCTCGCCGGCGGGCCGCGCCGGGGTGGTCCCGCCGGAGACGATGTGGGAACGCGTGTCGCAGACGAAGCCGGACCGTGTCTTCGTGGTCTACGGCTTCGAGTCGCTGGCCTACAAGACGAACGAGGGTGAGCTGGCCACCGGCGAGGGCGTGTCGGCGGCCTACGACGGCTTCCTCGACACGAGGTCGCGGCAGATCGCCCGCCTGAACTACGCCAACGTCGCCGTTAAGGTCTACGCGCCGCGATGGAAGGAAGCCGGATGACCCATCGCACCCCCTCGCGCGCCGTCACCGCCCTATGGGCCCTGGCCGGAGTGGCGGCGAGCCTCTACTACTTCACCTGGCTGCTCTCGCCCGCCCACGTCGGCATCGTGGCGCTGTTCGCGCTGCTGGTCGCCGCCGACCTGTTCAACGGGTTCCACGCGTTCACCTTCTGGGCCACCTGTCTGCGCGGGCCGAAGTCCCGCCCGAGCGAGAGGCCGGACAACCCCCGCGTCGACGTCCTCATCCCCACCTACAACGAGCCGGTGGACGTGCTCGAGCCGACCGTCCGCGGAGCGCTGGCGATGACCGACGCGCGGCTCCGCGTGCTGGTGCTCGACGACGGCGACCGTCTCGAGGTCGCCCGCATGGCGCAGCGCCTGGGGGCGCGCTACGTCGCCCGAACCGAGCACGTCGGGGCCAAGGCCGGCAACGTCAACCATGCGCTCAAGGTGATCGAGGGCGACGGCGCCGACTACGTCTGCTTGTTCGACTCCGACCACGTGCCGCATCGGGACTTCCTCCAGCGGACGCTCGGGCTCTTCGTCGACCCCAAGGTCGGCCTGGTCCAGACCCCGCAGGTCTACGTCAACACGGACACGGGACCGCTGACCGAAGCGTCCGCCGAGCAGCAGGCGATCTTCTTCGGCCCCATCTGCAACGGGCGTGACGGCTACAACTCGTCGTTCTGCTGCGGGACGAACTTCGTCGCCCGGCGCGAGGTCCTGACGCGCGCCGGCGGCTTTCCCGAGGACTCGATCACCGAGGACATCGTCCTCTCCACCACCCTGGTCGGCCTCGGCTACGAGATCGCCTACGTCGGCGAGGCCCTCTCCCAGGGTCTCGGTCCCGAGGACAGCCAGTCCTACGTGACCCAGCAGACCCGCTGGGCCACCGGTTGCCTTGAGCTGCTGTTCAAGCGCCGCTCGCTGTGGAAGCCGTTGTCGTGGACCCAGCGGTGGCAATACTTCGCCGCGACCTCCTACTGGCTCACGGGCTGGACCATCCTCGTCTACGTCTCGCTGCCGGTCGTGCGGCTCCTGTTCGGCTGGCAGCCCGTCGACGACTCCGCCGGCACGTTCGCGGTCCACTTCCTCCCGTACTTCCTGATCTCCGTGGTCAACCTCAGCCGCTTCACCGCCGGGGGCTACTCGCTCCGCGGGCTCGCGATGAACTGGGGCACCTTCCACATCCAGGTCCGCTCGACCATCCGGGTGCTCGTGGGACAGCGGATCGGCTTCGCGGTCACCCCGAAGCGCGCGGTCACCGGCCGCGCCTGGCGAGGGCTCGTCCCCAACCTCGTGGTGGCCGGGATCCTGGTCGGCGCAGCGCTCTACGGGATCGCCGGTGGCGTCAACGCGGCCACCTTCAACAACGCGATGTTCGCCCTCGTCGACGCGGCGCTGATCGTGAGCATCGTCGGCTTCGCTCAGGTGCAGTCCCGCCGGGCCCAGGCGGCGACGACGGCCGAGCCGCCGATCACGCCCCGGGTGGGCGGTCCGGCCGCCGCCGTCGGTCTGGCTCCCGACGGCCGCGAGGACGGTCGGGTCGAAGTGGCGCCGACAGAGGTGCCGGCCGGAGTGGCAGCGGGATCATGAGGTTGCGCATCCTGGCCGTCGGAGCCCTGATCGTCGCGGTCGCCGTCGTGGCCTTCGCGGTCTTGAGGCCGGGCTCCCAGGACCAGGGTTCCGAAGGCGCCGACCCGGTCGCCACCGCCAACGAACGGGCCCTGGCCGCCTCCGACGCGTTCCTCGATCGCTACGTCGATCCCGACGGACGGGTCGTCCGGCGCGATCAGGGCGGTGACACCGTCTCGGAGGGGCAGGCCTACGCCATGCTGATCGCAGTCGGTACGGACGACCGTGAGCGGTTCGCCCGCGTGTGGCGCTGGACGCAGGAGAACTTGCAGCGCCCCGATGGACTGCTCTCCTTCCTGTGGCGCGACGGCGAGGTCGCCGATCCTCAGCCCGCCTCGGACGCCGACCTCGACGCCGCGAGAGCCCTGCTGCTCGCCTCGTCGCGGTTCGGTGACAAGACCTATCGCCGGGAGGCGCTTCGCATCGCCGAGGGGATCGCCACGAAGGAGACCGCCCGAAGCGACGGACAGGCGGTGCTTCTGGCCGGTCCGTGGGCCGACTACGAGGACCGGCTCGTGGTCAACCCCAGCTACTTCGCGCCGCGCAGCTACGCGGTGTTGTCCAAAGCGACCGGAGATGACGTCTGGTCGAGCCTCTCCACCTCGAGCCGCCGGATCGCGGCGGAGCTCACGGCACGAGGGACGCGGCTGCCGCCGAACTGGGCGGGCATCAGAGGGGACATGGAGATCGGGGCGACCGGCCCGCCGAGCAACGAGGGCGAGGCGCCGAAGTACGGGTTCGACGCCGCTCGCCTCCCATTGCGCTATGCCGAGTCCTGCGCCTCCCGGGATCGCGCCATCGCCGCCGATGTCTGGCGCGTGCTGAGAGCCCGTGGCATCGACGAGCTCTCGACCCGCCATGACCTCGATGGCGAGCGTGACGAGGAAGGGGTGCATCCCGTCGGCCTGGTCGGAGCGGCAGGCGCGGCTCGAGCGGCCGGAGACGGAGGGACCGCACGCGAGCTGCTTCGTCGCGCCGAGAGGCTCGACGAGGAGTTTCCGACCTACTACGGCTCGGCGCTGGTCGCGCTCGGCCGGCTCATGCTCACCACCGACCGGCTCGGTCCCTGCGCGTCGGCCGGCCAGCGGTGAGCCGAGCGCCTGATCAGGCAGGCCGCCTCGCTCGCCGAGGAGCCCTCTTGCGCTGGACCAGGCGCTGCTCGGTCACCGCCGCCGCCCGCTGGGCCAGGCCCAGCGCGTAGTCCGGCCACCAGGTTCCCGCCGGGGGGCCGCCGTTGCACGTACCGTCTGACTCACCAGGACGCTTGATCCACAGGTAGGCGTCGATGCTCGCGTCGGCGGTCGCCGCGCCGGGCGGCGGCCCCAGCGCACGGCCGGCCGGGTTGCACCACTGCCCATCGGGGGTGGGCCCGAGCCCGTTGCGGCTCGTGTCGATCACGGCATGCTTGCCGCCCACGCGCGCTGACAGGCTGCGACCGTAGGACACCTCGTCCGGCGTCGAGTTGTAGTTGGAGACGTTGAGCGAGAAGCCCTGCGCTCGCCCCACGCCGGCGCTGGTCAACCTGGCGGCCATGTCGGTGACGCTGCGCCAGCGGGAGTGGCCGGCGTCGAGGTAGACGGAGACCTTGGGCTGTGCCTCGAGGACGTTCACGGCGTCCTTGAGGAGCGCGACGCGTGCGCCCTGGTCGGCGACCGCCAGGCAGTCCATCGCAGCGAGGGCGTCAGGTTCGAGGATCACGACGGCAGGACGGTCACCGATGCCGGCAGCGAACGCAGCGATCCACGAGCGGTACGTCGCCGCCGAGGTCGCGCCGCCGCCCGAGTACCCGCCGCAGTCACGCTGAGGGATGTTGTAGGCGACGAGGACCGGGAGGGCACCCGCAGAGGTGATCGTCGTCACGCGCTGGTCGACGGCACTGCGGATGTCGCCGCTCCAGCCGCCGAGCCAGTCGGCCTGGGAGCGCGAAGCAATCTTCTCCACCTCGGCGGCGTCGGCCGGACGCGTGGAGCGCCACGCTTCCACCTGTCGCCGCGCGTTCGAGAAGGGGTCGACGAAGAGCTTGGCCGCGGCAAGCGGGTTGGCCGACGTGGGCGGTGCGAGCATGATCCGATCGAGCCGAAGGTTGCGGTCGCAGGCCTTCGTCCGGTAGTCGTTGGTGAACGACACCTTGATGCTGCGCACCACGGTCAGGGGGAAGACGCCAGCATGATCCGTCCAGGTTGGTGAGCTCACGGACGCCGAGAGGATCTGCTTGTCGTTGACCCTGACAACCATGCGGGGCGCCCCACTGCATTGGTCGCCCCGGGCACGGACGATGATCCGCGCGGCGCTCGTGGACGTCGACCCCGACGCGGTGGCGTTGCTCCAGAGCAGAAGGCCAGCACCACCGCTGGCGGCTGCGTCAGCGAACACCTGGCCTGACGTCGTTGCGCGCTGAAGCGTCTCCGCCTCGACGGTCGTCTGGGCTGAGGCGGGCGAGGCAGCAACCAGCGTCGCAACGGCGACAGCACCTGCCAGAGCAGTGCGGAGCCGCGAGGGCACCGGCCCCGGTGGCTGGGCGGGCATGAGACTCTCCTGGGTCGAGCGACGGAGGCCGCGCCAAGGCGGCCAGGCCGGTCGTCGGAAGGGCCCGCAGCCCTTGAACCATCAGCCCGCGGTGCCGGACGGGTGTTGCAAGGGACTCCAGCTGGGCAAGCGTGAGCCGAGTGCCGAGGGGGCCATTCGGGTTCGGGCGCTCCCCGCGGGCGGACCGGGAGCTCAGCCGAGGTCTGGC
>JALYMR010000212.1 GCA_030773615.1 Actinomycetota bacterium | reverse complement strand
CAGCCCGTGGAGCTCGCTCACGAGCTCCTCCGCGGCCCGGGCGCCCGCGCGCAAGGGCGCGCCCTCCTCCGGGCGCAGGCGCCCGGCGAGCCGCGGCCAGTGGCCGGCGATCGCCCGCGCGGCCACGGTCAGCTCGCGGTGGCCGCGATGCTCGGCGGGGTGCACGGTTAGGTCTGGGGAACTTCCTCGGGGTGCATCGAGCCCTCCCCGACGAGCTCCTGGAACACGTAGAGCACGGGCACCTGGTACCAGCTCTGGCAGGACGAGCGCATGTCCTGGAACTCCTCCCCGTACCAGAAGCGCTGGAAGGCCGGCGCGGTGTCGAACTCGAGGACCTGGAGCATCCGGTAGCGGTCCTCCTTCGAGCGGAAGACGGACCACCCCCGGGCGCCGTAGCGCAGCGAGACCCCCGAGATCGCCACGAGCGCGGCCTCGAGGTCGTCGCCCCGGAAGCCCGTGGCGTACCAGGGGACGTGGATGACCTGGCGCCTCACGGGCCCTGCTGCGTCGCGTGCATAGGGGCCGCGATGCTACCCGCGGGGAGGCCGACCGGCGCCTAGCCGCGGGTGAGCAGGGCGCGCTCGCCGTTCACGCCGCGCAGGGTGGCCTGGAGCTGCTCCCAGGCGGCGAGCTCGAGGTCGCCGTACTCACGGCCGGACAGCCCGTCGAGGCTCTCGCGGTACTCGCGCCAGGCCAGGCGGACCTGCCCGTCGAGCTCGGCCAGGAGGCGCGCGTGCTCGGGGTGCGGGGCGAAGGTGGTCACGGCTCCTCCTCGGATCGCTCCGGCGATGCTACCCACCGCGGCGGATGCAAGCGTGCGTGCACGACGTCGGCGTGTCCCGGTACAAGGGGCGGCGTGCTCGACCAGCCGCTCGCCGGGACGGAGTTCCTCGTCGTCGACGTCGAGACGAACGGCAGGCCGGGCGAGGCGTGCGAGCTCACGGAGGTGGGCGCGGTGCTCGTCGGCGGAGGCGAGCTCCACGAGCGGTGGGAGACGCTCGTGGGCGTGCGCGAGCCGCTCTCCCACGCGATCCAGCGCTTCACCGGGATCACCCAGCCCATGGTGGACGCGGCGCCGCCGGCGGAGATCGCGCTCGCGGCGCTGGCCGCCCAGCTCGAGGGGCGGGTGCTCGTCGCCCACAGCGCCGCCTTCGACCGCCGGGTGCTGCGCCAGGCGTTCGCCCGCGAGGAGCTCGACTGGCCCGACCCGCCCGCCCTGTGCACGGTCGCCCTCGCCCGGCGCTTCGCCCCGCTCGTGCGCCAGCGCCGGCTGCGTCTGCTCGCCGAGGCCCTCGGCGTTGAGGTGGAGGCGACGCACCGGGCGCTCGCCGACGCGGAGACGTGCGCGCGGGTGCTCTGCGCGCTGCTGCCCCGCCTCGCCGCCCACGCCGCGACCGTGGGTGACGCCGTCGCCCTCCTGCGCGCCCCCCGGCGCGCGCGCACCCCGCGGGCGGGGCGGACCCTCGAGGGTGCGGGGCGGCGCGACCCGGCCGCGGGCCGGCACCACCCCGGGCCAGCCGGGCCGCTCCCCGCCGGGCTCGCCGACCTGCCGGGCGATCCCGGCGTCTACCTCTTCCGCAACGCGGAGGGCCAGGTCCTCTACGTGGGCAAGTCCGTCGCCCTGCGCGCCCGGGCGCGCGCGCACTTCCAGCCCTCGGCGGCGCCCGAGGGCTGGACGGCGCAGGCCGCGACGGTCGACCACCGCGCGACGCACTCCGAGCTCGGCGCGCTCGTGCTCGAGAACCGGCTCATCAAGGAGCTCCACCCACCGGGCAACCTGCGCCTCAAGCACGTCGACGCCTACGTCTACCTGCGCTGCCGCCTCGACATCGCCTTCCCCGTGCTCGAGGTCGCCACGGACCCCGCGCCCGGCCACGCGGTCACCGTCGGCCCGCTGCGCGGCCGGCGCGCCGCGGTCGAGCTCATGGAGCAGCTCAACTCGCTCTTCGGCCTGCGTCACTGCGGGCGCACGCTGCGCCTGCGCGAGCACCCCTCCGCCTACGGCCAGATGGGCCGCTGCCTGTCGCCGTGCCTCAACGACCTCGACCCCAACCTGTACCGCCGCCGCCTCGACGCGGCGCTCGGCCTGTTCTGCGGCGAGGGCGACGGCGCCGGTGCGCTGCTCGCCCACGTCCGGGCCCAGATGCAGGCCGCCGCGGCCGAGCGGCAGTTCGAGCGGGCGGCCTGGCTGCGCCGGCGCCTGCGACGCCTGGAGACGCTCGTCGAGCGGCTCGCCGGCGTCCTGCAGGCCACGCACGCCCGGCCCCGGCTCGTGCTCGCGGCCCACCCGCGGGGCGAGCGCCTCGACGCCTTCTGGATCGTCGCGGGCCGCCTCGCCGCCTGGGCGGCGCTGCCGCCGGGCGACGAGGTCGGCGAGCTCGAGCGGCGCACGGCGCACGCCCTGCGCGGGGGCGACGGGCGCGGTGCCACCACGCACGTCCCCGCCGGCGCCGTCGACGAGCTGCGCATCGTCTCGACCTGGCTCGCGAGCCACGATCCGCCGAGCCTCGACCTCACCGGCGGCGCCGGGCGCGAGGCGCTCGCCGCGCTCGTGGCGGAGGCGGGGGTCGCCGGGCGGGCCGCCGCCCCGGCGCCCGCCGCCGCGGCGTAGGGCGGGCTAGCTGTAGGCGGCAGGAGTCTTGTTTCTGTCGGCCAGGCGCTGGAGGGGCGTCTGGCCGTTGAGCGACCGGTGCGGGCGCTGGGTGTTGTAGCGGGTCAAGAAGGCGGCGAGGGCGGCGCGTCGCTGGGTGCTGGTGGGGTAGGGGCGCTTGTAGGCCCAGCCGTCGAGCAGCGTGCGGAT
>JALYMR010000211.1 GCA_030773615.1 Actinomycetota bacterium | reverse complement strand
CCGCCACGGGCCGCGGGGGCGCCGCGGCGACCGTCGACGCGCTGGCCACCCAGGCGGCCGTCCGCGCCCTTCGCGGCGGCGCCGACGCGGTGGACGCCGCGGTCGTGGCCGCCGCGGTGCTCGGGGTCACCGAGCCCTACTCGTGCGGGATCGGCGGCGGGGGCTTCATGGTCCTCTACCGCGCCGGCGATCGCCGTGTCCGCACCGTCGACTCCCGGGAGGCGGCGCCGGACGGCTTCGGACCGCGATCGCTCCTCGACCCCGCGGGCCGCCCGCTCCCCTTCGCCGAGGCGGTGACGAGCGGGCTATCGGTGGGGGTGCCGGGGACCGTCCGGGGCTGGGACGAGGCGCTGCGGCGCTTCGGGACGTACGACCTCGCCCGCGCGCTGCGGCCCGCGATCCGGATCGCGCGGCGCGGCTTCGCCGTCGACCCGACCTTCGCGGAGCAGACCCGGACGAACCTCGAGCGCTTCGCCGCCTTCACCTCGACACGCCGGCTCTTCCTCGAGCGCGACGGCACGGAGCCCGATCCGGGTGACGTCCTGCGCAACCCCGACCTCGCACGCACCTACCGGCGCATCGCCCGGCGCGGCGTGCAGGGCTTCTACACGGGCAGCGTCGCCCGGGCGATCGTCGACACCGTGCGCCGTCCGCCGGTGGTGCCGGGCACGACGCGCACCGTGCGCCCCGGCGCGATGAGCACGGGCGACCTCGCCGACTACGACGCCCAGGTCCGGCGCCCGACCCGGGTGGGCTACCGCGACGTCGACGTCTTCGGCATGGCGCCGCCCTCGAGCGGGGGCGCGACGGTGGGCGAGGCGCTGAACGTCCTGGAGGCCTTCGACCTGCGCGCCCTCGGGCGCGAGCCCGCGCTGCACCGCTTCCTCGAGGCCAGCCGGCTGGCCTTCGCCGACCGCAACGCGTACGTCGGCGACCCCGAGTACGTCGACGTCCCGCTCGCGGGCCTGCTCTCGGAGAGCTTCGCGGGCGAGCGGCGGGCGCTCATCGGGGAGCGCGCGCTGCCCTCGCCCCAGCGGCCCGGCAACCCCTACGACGACCAGGACGACCCGAGCCCCTCGGGCCCGCCGGTCGCCGGGGCCAGCCTCGCCCGCAGCGGCTCCACGACGCACCTGACGGTCTCCGACCGCCGCGGCAACGTCGTCGCCTACACCTTCACCATCGAGCAGACGGGCGGCAGCGGCATCGTCGTGCCCGGTCACGGCTTCCTGCTCAACAACGAGCTGACCGACTTCGAGTTCACGCCGCCAGCGCCGAACGCCCCCGAGGGCGGGAAGCGCCCGCGGTCGAGCATCGCGCCGACCATCGTCCTGCGCGGCGGCCGGCCCGTGCTCGCCGTCGGCTCCCCGGGCGGGGCGACGATCATCACCACCGTGCTCCAGGTGCTCGTGGAGCGCCTCGACCTCGGGCGCAGCCTGCCCGACGCGATCGCCGCGCCGCGGGCCAGCCAGCGCAACGGGCCGACGACGCAGGCCGAGGCGGCCTTCATCGCGAGCCCCGAGGGACAGGCGCTCGCCGCGCGCGGGCACCAGTTCGCCGCCACGCCGGAGATCGGGGCGGCGACGGGGATCGAGCTGCTGCCCGACGGTCGCGTCGTGGCGGCGGCCGAGCCCCAGCGCCGGGGCGGGGGCGCCGCCGCGGTCGAGCGGCGCTAGCGGGACCGCCGCCGGCGGCGCGACCTACGCCGCGTCGATGCGCTCGGCCTTGCGCTCGATGTCCGCGCGGAGGCGGACGAGCGCCTGGCGGATGATGCGGGAGACCTGCATCTGGGAGACGCCGACGCGCTTGGAGATCTCCGTCTGCGTGAGGTCGTCGGCGAAGCGCAGGCGCAGCACCTCGCGATCGCGCGCCGAGAGCACGTCGAACGCGTCGTCGAGCAGGACGCGCATCTCCGCGCGGCCGATCTCGGGGTCGCGGGCGCCGATGGAGTCCGCGAGGGTGACGTCCTCACCCGTGGGCTCGTCGAGCGAGCGGGTGCGCCGCGCCTCCTGGCTCTGGATCGTCGCCAGCACCTCCTCGAAGGGCTGGTTGACCGCCTGCGCGAGCTCTGGGACGGTGGGCGAGCGGCCGAGCTCCGTGGTGAGCTTGTCGCGCGCCTTCGCGATCTCGATCTGGAGCTCCTGCATGCCGCGCGGCACGCGCATGGCCCACGTCTTGTCGCGGAAGTAGCGCTTGATCTCCCCGAGGACGGTGGGCGTGGCGTAGGACGAGAAGCGCACGTCGCGCGAGAGGTCGAAGCCGTCGATCGCCTTCATGATCCCCACGCAGGCGACCTGCACGAGGTCGTCGAGCGGCTCGCCGCGCCCGGTGTAGCGGCCCGCGAGGGCGCGCGCGAGGGGGAGCATCTCCTCCGCGAGCTGGTCGCGGGCGCGGTTGTCCCCGTGGACGTGGACGCGACGCAGGAGCTCGCGCTCCCGCCGGGCGCGGGCGACCGACTCGAGGGAGGTGTCGGTGCCGGCCTCGCGCATGGCGCGGACTCTACGCGTTCGGGCAGGGCCGTCGCAGGACGGCGGATCGCGGCGCCGGCGGCGCGCTAGCCGCGCTCGAGCGGAGCCATCGTGAGGCCCGCGGTGTTGAGCTGGTCCCAGTAGAGCTCGGCGGCCTCGAGGTGCCCGCTCCAGACCACGGCGAGCCCCGTGTTGTGGATCCGGTCGGCGAGGCGGTAGCCCTGTTCGACGCTGGTCCCCGGGATCGTGCGGGCGAGCGTGTGGGCGACGTGGTCGAACGTGTTGTGGTCGTCGTTGCGGACGATCACCCGCCAGGCGTCGCCGAGCCCGCTGCCCGGCGGGCCGACGCGTGGACGCTCGATGACCTCGGTCACCCGCTGGAGGGTAGACGGCCCGGCGACGAGGTCGAGTCCGGCGGACGCTCGTTCGGTGGCCGCCCCGAGGAGCCTGCTGCCGCGACCTGGGGTCGCGCGCGCCGTCGCCGTCGCGGCGGCGTTCAGGCCCCGGCGCGCGTCGACAGGTAGCGCTCGAGCCCCGCCCACTGCTGCTCGGGGGGCATCGCCTGCTCGTACGCGCGGGCGGTCTGCGCGTCGGTGCCGGCGGCGAGCGCCGCGCGCAGGGCGGCCGCGTAGCCCTCCGCGTCCGTGTGGAGGGCGAGCTCGCCCCAGCGGGCGAGGCCCGTGCGCAGGCGGTCGAGATGCGCCTCCTGGTCACGATGGGCCCCGAAGTGCATCACGGCCAGCGCCGTGGGGGCCCACGCGCCGACGAGCTCGAGCGAGCGCCCCCAGGCGGCGAGGTCGACCTCCGGCGGCGGGGTGGGCGGCAGGAGCACGCCGCCGGCGCCGACGCGCACGCCGGCGAGGTCACCCACCAGCGCGACGCCGCTGTCCTCGTGCAGGAAGGCGACGTGGTGGCGCGCGTGCCCGGGGGTGTAGGCGACGGTGAAGCCCTCGCGCCGCTCGCCGCCGGTGAGCACGCGCAGGTTGGCCTCGGGAACGGGCAGGACCTCGCCCCACAGGCGGTCCATGTCCGCCCCCCACAGCCGCCGCGCGGAGGCGAGCAGGCGGGAGGGGTCGAGGAGGTGCGGCGCCCCCCGCTCGTGGACCCAGACCTCGAGCCCCGGGAAGCGGCGCACGAGGCTGCCCGCGGCGCCCGCGTGGTCGAGGTGGATGTGGGTGAGCAGGACCCGCCGGGGCGTCAGGTCGCCGAGCGCCGCGAGGAGCACCGGCAGGGTGGAGGCCGGGCCGGGGTCGACGAGCGTCTCCCCCACCCGCCAGCCGCAGAGCACGTGGGCCCGGCCCAGGTGGCGCAGGTCCGTCGGCTCGGGCTGCACCCGGACTACCTTACGATCGCCCCGTGCAGCGCCCGTCCGGCACCCTCCTCGTCGACCTCGCCATCGTCGTCGCCGCCTTCGCCGTCACGACGGCGGTCGCCGCCGCGCTCGGCGCGGCGAACCTGGGCACGGCTGCCACCTTCGGCCAGATCGCCTTCGGGGTGGCCGTGGTCTGGGTTCTCCTCCGAAGGTGAACGGCGGTGCCCGCCTCCGGCGGGCTCCCCGCCTCCTCGACCGCGGTGCCCGCCTCCTCGACCGCGGTGCCCGCCGCTAGGGGACGGTCACGCCCTCCTGCTGCAGCGAGCGCTCGACCACGCGGTCCCACTGCGCGGTGATCCTCGTCGCGGCCGCCTCCTCCTCCGCCTTGATGCGCGCGGCGACCTGCGCCGTCTGCACGTCCCCGGCGCGTCGGGCCACGCGCTCGAGGAGCTCGTACGACGCGATCTCGAGGTGCTCGGCGGTGTAGGCGTCGCGCGCGATCTTGCCCACGTTGTCGGGGCGCGCCTTGTCGAGCAGACCCTTGCCCAGCGCGGTGATGGTGCCCCCGACGTCCTTCACGGTCGACGGGCTCGCCCCGTGGCTCTCGAGGCGCTCGCGCAGGAGGTTCATCTGCTGCTCGGTCTCGGCCGCGTGCTGCTGCAGGGCGGCGGCGAGCTCGGGGTCGTCCGCGGTGTCCGCTCCGTTCTTGAGCTGGCGCAGCGACTGCTGCTCGAGCGCATGGGCGTCGGTGAGGTACTTGACGAGCTGCTCCTGGAGCGTGGCCATCGGGCCTCCTGCGGGTCGGGGGACCCTGAGGCTTCCCGAGGGCGCGGCTCAGTCCACGTGATCGGCGAAGCCGACGACGTGCAGGGCGCACCCGCAGTGACAGGCGAGCGCCTCGAGCTCCGTGAGCGTCGGGGCGCTGACCTCGTGCTCGACGGGGCAGCCGTCGTCGGAGCAGATGAGCGTGGCGACCCACATGACCACCATCGTGGGCCCCGGTCCGGACGGAACCTCTGCCTACACTGGGCCCGTGGGCGCCCCGTGGCTTCGCTGCTACCGCTGCTGGTCTCAGGACCTGGAGGTTCAGGTCCACTACGAGGGCATCCACAAGATCGATCCGGAGACCGGAGAGCGCGCCGAGGCGGTCGACGAGATCCAGGAGGCCGTCGTGCAGTGCCTCGAGTGCATGCACGACCAGCCGCACCTCGGCTTCCACAACGGGCGCGTCGAGCCGATCGAGGACCGCTGGGAGCGGATGATCGCCGGCACGCCGTGGGTCGCCTCGTGCACGGTGACCGTCGAGGCCGAGGACGTGGAGACGTGCTCGGGCCCGGAGGCCGGCGACGCGCTGTCCTACGCCGCCTTCGGCGACCACGGCACCCGCGAGTTCTTCACCCACGTGCGCTTCCACAAGCACGACGACAGCAGGATCACCGTGCACCTCCTCGTCGAGCTCTACGCCCGCTCGGCCGAGGAGGCCACGGAGGTCCTCGAGGAGGCCGCGCGCGGCGTGCTCACCCTCACCTCGCTCGCCGAGGAGTCGCGGCCCCCGGCCGCCGCCGAGGACCGCCACTAGCGCGTCGCTCAGTCGAGCGGGCGCAGGCGGCTGACGAGCGCGCGGACGCAGCCGACCACGAGCGTGCGCTCGTAGCTCACCGCGAACTCGTACGCGTCGCCACCCCGGCCGAGGCTGCAGGCGCTGATGAGCGCGGCGAAGTGCGGGGCGAGCAGGTCCGCGAGCGCGCCGGCGCTCGGCACGTCCGCCGTCCTCGCCCCGACGCTGGCGAGGACGACGCACGCCGACCCCACGGACCGCGCCTGGCCGGCGACGTGCTCCGCGAGGGCGCGGACGAGCTGGAGATCCCCGCGCCGCAGGGCGCGCCGGGCACTGACCAGGCCGAACGGCGTGAGCCCTCCGCGGCGGGACCCGAGCCGAGGAAGCGGACGGTTGGCCCTGCCGCCGGCGTCCCCGTGGGGATGGGCGCCGGCCGGCCGAAGTGGAAGCCCTGACCCAGGGTGGCGCCCACCGCGAGCGCGGTGCGCAGGTGGTCCTCGTGCTCGATGCCCTCGGCGAGCACGAGCGCCCCGGTCTCTCCGCGTGCGCGTTGACCGCGGCGACGACCTCGGCGACGTCGCCCGCCGCCTGCTCCTGGACCACGCGCATGTCGAGCTTGATGACGTCGGGGCGCAGGAGGGTCATCAGCGCCAGCGAGCCTGGATCGTCGCCCACGTCCGTCGAGCGCGACGCCCCAGGCCAGGTCGCGGACGCCCGACGTGGCCTGCATGAGCTCGGCGGGGCGGTCGAGCAGCGCGCGCTCCGTGACCTCGATGACGCAGCGCAGGTCGCGCGGGGCCTCCACCCAGGTCTGGTCATGCGCGGCGGGCTGCGTGCCCTCCACGAGCTCGGGCTCGGCGTTGAGGAACACCGTCAGCGGCGGGGCCACCCCCGCCAGCGCCGCCCGGGCCAGCGCCGCGTCGCGGCAGGCCTGGTCGAACTCGCCGAGGCGCCCCGCCTCGCGCATCTTGGCCAGGAGCGCGAGGGGCGACTCGAGGGGCGAGCCGGCGGGGCCCCGGGTCAGGGCCTCGAACCCGATCGTCGTGCCCGAGGGGAGGTCGACGATGGGCTGGAAGACGGGGCGGACCGCGTCGTCGGCGAGGACCTCGGCGAGCAGGCGCGCCGGACGCGCGACGAGCTCGTGCTGCGCGGAGTCGTAGCCCTCCCTCACGCCTCGATCCTGCCAGAGGGCACCGCGACCCCGAGTAGGTTGGCGAGATGTCGAGCTCCGTGGGTGCACGCGAGCTCGCCTGGCTCGCCCGCGGCGTCCCGCCGAGCCGCATCGGCTGGGGCCGCGGACCGCTCACCGCCCTGCGCACCGCTCGGCATCGACGGCCCCGGCGCGGAGGTCGGCTGCGGGTGTGCCTGCTCGAGCTGCCGCACGTCGGGCCGCCCATCGGCCCTTCGCACGCGTTCTGGATCAACGAGCGCAGCCGAGCCTGCGTCGCGCAGCTCAACCGGGCCCCCCAGGCCGCCGACGTCGTCTGGGTCCTCTCGCAGGATCCCCTGGGGCCCGCCGGGCGACGGACGCTCGAGGCGGCGCTCGCCCGGCTGCCCCCGCACGTCGCCGTCGTGAACCGGCCCGCGAGCTACGACGCCTACCACGAGGAGGGGTCGTTCGCGCGACTCGAGGCCGCCGGGGTCAGGGTGCCTCGCACCCGGTTCGGCCCCCAGGACGAGGGGGTGACGCCCGTGGTCTACAAGGCGCGCTACGAGCAGCCCGCGCGCAAGTTCCTCGCGCCGTGGCGCGGGCCCGTCCCCGGCTTCCGGCCCTTCGCCTTCGAGGACGGGCGCGACGCGCAGGGCCGGATCTGGCGCTTCCGGGCCTACCACCTTCTCGGCGAGGTCCTCTCGGGCGACGCGCTGGCCAGCCCGCGATGGGAGGCCCGGGCGGAGACCCTCGAGCTCGTGGACCTCGCCGCCGAGCTGCCGCAGGGCGAGCGGGACGCGATCGTGCGCCTGGCCCGGACGCTGAGGCTGGACTTCTTCGCGGTCGACTACCTGCGCCGGGCGGCCGACGGCGAGGCCGTGTTCCTCGACGTCAACCCGTACCCGGACATGCTCATGGCCGAGCGGGTCACCCGCGCCCGCGGCCTGCGCGGGGCCTGGCACGTGTGGGAGGTCGCCGACCGCCTCGGCCGACCGGACCCCGGGCGGCCGCACTGGCGGCGCTTCGACGAGGCGATGCTCGCCGCCGCGCAGCGAGCGCGGTCGGGCGCGGGCTAGGACGGCCGGAGGTGACGCCGGTCGCGCGTGGCGCGGCGGGCGGCAGGGCGATGCCCCGCGCGGCGAGGTGGTCGCGCAGATGCAGGGCCGCGAGATCCTTGAGGCGCGCCTCGACCATGACGTCGAAGTCCAGGCCGGCGGCCGGACCGGCGAGGAACGCCTCGAAGGCCAGCGGGTCGACGAGGTCGGCGTGGGCCACGAGCTTCGGGAGGCGCACCGCGCCGTCCTCGGCGAGCTCGGCCTGCGTCCGCGGGCTCGAGAGGTGGATCTTCGGCAGCACCTGCGGCGCCCAGGTGGCCAGGGCGAGGCGCAGTGCCTCGGCGTCGGGCACGCCGTGCGGGTCGTTGATGTGGTGGTGCATGAGGTCGAAGACGAGCGGGTGGTCGATCGCGCGCGCGAGCTCGAGCGCCTCGACGAGGGGCACGGAGCGGTCGTCGTTCTCGAGCGCGATGCGCGCGCGGGCGGCGTCGGGCAGGCCCTCCACCCCGCGCAGGAACCGCTCGCCGGCGCCCGGGCCGCCGCTGCCCACGTGGACGACGATCACCGCCTCCGGCCCGAGCCCCATCGCGTCGAGGAGCGCCGCCTGCCAGGTCAGCTCGGCCACGCCGGTGCGCCGCATCTCCTCGCGCTGGGTGCTCAGCACGACGTAGGGGTTCGTGTGCATGGATAGGCGCAGGCCGAGCTTGCGGGCGCGGGCCCCGAGCCGCGCGAGCTCCTCCGCACACGCCTCGACCTGCCGTGGAACTGGGGCAGGTCCGGGTCGGAGGCGTAGGGCGCGAGGGCCTGGCTCACGCGGTACATGCGCAGGTCGTGGCGCTCGAGGTAGGCGAAGATCGCCTCGAGGTACTCGAGCGAGACGCGCAGGTGCGGCCCGCTGCGCCAGCGCCGGCCGTCGCGCTCGGGCAGCCCCCCCTCGCCCAGCACCTTCTCGGGGAACCCCAGTCGCACCCTCGCCCCTACCCTTGCGGACCGTGCCCGAGCTGCCGGAGGTGGAGTCCGCGCGTGCCCTGATCGCCGAGCGCGGGCTCGGGCGGCGGATCGCCGAGGTCGACGACTCCGACACCTACGTGACCCGGCCGCACCAGCCCGGGGAGATCGCCGGCGCGCTCGTCGGCCGCGAGCTCACCGCCGCGCGCCGCCGGGGCAAGTCGATGTGGCTCGAGACGGACGGAGGCGAGGGGCCGGTGCTCGGGCTGCACCTGGGCATGTCCGGCCGGATCCTCATCGACGGGGCGGCCGCGGGCGACCCGCCGAAGGGCGCCGACGGCGAGCAGTGGCACCGCTTCGCGCTGCGCTTCGACGACGGGGGCGCGCTCGTGCTCCACGACAAGCGCCGGCTCGGCCGCGCCGTGCTCGCCCCCGACCTCCAGGGCCTGGGCCCCGACGCCGCGGAGATCCCGCGTGACGCCTTCCGCGCCCGGGTCGGTCGCGGGACCGCCCCGCTCAAGGCGCGGATCATGGACCAGGCCGTCCTCGCCGGGGTCGGGAACCTGCTCGCCGACGAGGCGCTGTGGCGCGCCCGCCTCTCGCCGCTGCGCCCGGCCGGCGAGCTCGGGCCGGACGAGCTCGATCGCCTGCGCCGGGAGCTGCGCGCGGCGGTCCGCGACGCGATCCGCAAGGGCGGCGTGCACACGGGCGGCCTCATCGCCCACCGCGCGCGGGGCGGCACGTGCCCTCGATGCGGCACCGCGCTCGAGCGGGCGACGGTCGGCGGGCGGACCACCTGGTGGTGCCCGTCCGAGCAGCGCTAGGGCCGAGTCAGCCCGCGGCGGCGGGAACCTGCTGGGTGATCGTGTGCACCCCGCCTCCGGCGGCGGCGAGCACGCCTCCGGGCACGGGCACGACCTCCCGGTCGGCGTAGTGCCGGGCGATCACGCCGAGCGCGAGCTCGTCCGTCTCCTCGCCGGCGACGGGGACCAGCACGGCGCCGTTGCACACGTAGAAGCTCATGTAGGGCACGGGGCGGTGCTGCCCCGCGAGGCGATCGTAGGGCAGCCAGTGCAGGGCGTCGACCTCGAGGCCGGCGGAGCGCAGGCGCCCCACGTTGTCCAGGCAGGCCGGGTGGTTCGGGTTCGCCTCGTCGACCGTCTGCACGAGCACCCGCCCCGGCGCGGTGAACGCCGCCACGAGGTCGACGTGGCCGTCGAGGTCCGTGTCCTCGACGAGCCCCCGGCCGAGCCACACGACGCGCTCCACGCCGAGGAACTCCCCCAGCGCCTCGACGATCTCGTCGCGGGAGAGCTCGGGGTTGCGGTTCGGGTTGAGCAGGCACTGCTCCGTGGTGATGAGCGTGCCCGTGCCGTCGACGGAGATCGACCCGCCCTCGAGCACGAGCGGCGCCGGCACCACGGGGTCGCCCACCCAGTCGACGAGCCGCCCCCCGACGACGGCGTCGCGGTCGTAGGGGGCGAACCGCTCGCCCCACGCGTTGAACCGGAAGTGCACCCCCGCGCGCCGCCCCTCCCCGTCGAAGACGAAGATCGGGCCCGAGTCGCGCAGGCGCGAGTCGTCCATCTCCACCGCGAGGACGTCGACCGCGTCCGAGAGCGCCGCGCGCGCCTCGACCGCCTGGGCGGGGTTGGCCACCATGGTCACCGGCTCGAACGCGGCGATCGCGTTGGCCACCTCCGCGTGGACGGCCCGGGCCTCGGGCATGCGCTCGCCCCAGAGCTCCTCGCGGCAGGGCCAGCCCATCAGGGTGCGCTCGTGCGGGGCCCACTCGGGGGGCATGCACAGGCGCGTCGTCACCCCCGCCTCGCTCACGACCGCGCCCTCCGCAGCCGCGCGCGCTCCTCGTGGCGGTCCACGACGTGCTCGACGAGCCGCAGGATCTGCGAGGTGCCCGTCGCCTTCGCCTGGCCGTACGCGAACGCCTCGCGCCAGTCGGGGACCCTCGCCTCGCGGGCCATGACGTTGAAGAACGCCCGGGGCATCTCGACCCGCACGCGGGCGTCGGCCGCGGGGTCCTTCGTCACGGCGGGCCCGGGCAGCTCGACGCGGTAGATCTGCACGTCGCCGCGGCCGCGCAGCTCCACGGCGAACACGAGCTTGAGCGGCTTGAGGGCCGGCACCTCGTCCTGGAAGCGCCGGACGGCGAGCTCGATGAGCGACTTCGCGTCCTCGGCCATTGTCCGTGCAGTATCCCGCACGGCGGGGGGTGCGTCCTAGCGTGGCCGCGATGCAGACGCGCAACCTCGGCGGGCAGGGCCTCGCCGTCTCCGAGCAGGGCCTCGGGTGCATGGGGATGTCCGAGTTCTACGGTCGCGCCGACGAGGGCGAGGCGCTGGCCACGATCCACCGGGCGCTCGAGCTCGGGGTCACCTTCCTCGACACCGCCGACATGTACGGCCCGTTCACGAACGAGCAGCTCGTCGGCCGGGCGATCGCCGGGCGCCGGCACGAGGTCGTGCTCGCCACGAAGTTCGGCAACGTGCGCGGCCCGGCCGGCGAGTTCCTGGGCATCCGCGGCGACGCGGCCTACGTGCGCGAGGCGTGCGAGGCCTCCCTGCGGCGCCTGGGCGTGGAGACGATCGACCTCCTCTACCAGCACCGCGTCGACCCGGAGGTCCCCATCGAGGAGACGGTGGGCGCGATGGCCGACCTCGTGGGCGAGGGCAAGGTCCGCCACCTCGGGCTGAGCGAGGCGGGCGCGGGCACGATCCGCCGCGCGCACGCCGTGCACCCGATCGCCGCGCTGCAGACGGAGTACTCCTTGTGGACGCGCGACGTGGAGGAGGAGATCCTGCCCACGCTGCGCGAGCTCGGGATCGGCCTCGTGGCCTACTCCCCGCTCGGCCGGGGCTACCTCACGGGGACGATGGACGTGGCGGGGCTCGACGAGGACGACGCGCGCCGCCAGCGCTTCCCCCGCTTCGCCGAGGAGAACGCCCGGCGCAACGCGGCCCTCGTCGACGCGCTCCGCGAGGTCGCGGCGGGCCTCGACGCAAGCGCCGCCCAGGTCGCGCTGGCCTGGGTGCTCGCCCAGGGCGACGACGTCGTGCCCATCCCGGGCACGAAGCACCGCCGCTGGCTCGAGGAGAACGTCGCGGCCTCGAGCCTCACGCTCGCGGATGACGTGCTCGCCCGCCTCGCCGAGGCCTTCCCGCCCGGCGCGGCCGCGGGCGGCCGGTACAACGAGCAGGGCCTGGCGAGCGTCGGGCGCTAGCGCCGCACGGGGACGCGGTGGCGGGCGAGGACGCGCCCGCCCGCGCCCCGCCAGGCCGTCCCGACCGGCCATGGTCCCCGGGCCCGCAGCCGCACGAGCGCGACGTTCCCCGTCACGGGCGCGGGCGCCAGCCGGTGCCCACCGCGCAGGACGAACTCGACGCGGGCCACGGCGTCGGGGACGACGACCGCGAGCCGTGGCGCCCCGCGGGGGCCCGAGGAAGGCCAGGGCACGGCCGCGCCGCACGTCGCTGAGGGTCGCAGTGATCCCGCCGGCGGAGCCGAGCCCGCCGAGGGCGAAGAGGTCGACGCCCGACTGGACGCCCGCCGCCTCGCGCGTCCAGCCGGCGAGCTGCCGGCGCACCGCGCGGCGGTCCGCGCCCCGCAACCGCCGCAGGCACCCCGGCCGGGGCCGTGGCGCGACGTTCGCGTCGCTGAGCGGGGTGAGCTGCAGGCGCAGGCGATCCGTCTCGCGCCCCACCCGCGCCGCGTCCACGCCGTCGACCAGGAGGGGCGCGCCGGCGAAGACGGCGGCGCACGCTCCTCGCG
>JALYMR010000210.1 GCA_030773615.1 Actinomycetota bacterium | reverse complement strand
CCCCAGGCCAGCGCGCGCAGGCCGCCGGCGAGGACGAGCGGCTCGGCGCGCTCGGCCAGGGCGAGCTCCCCACGGGCGCTTCGGGTGCCGGCGGGGCCGGGAGAAGAGCTGTTCGGCGACCCGGGCGGCCGGGCCGGGCGCGACGCGGCCGCCGAGCGCGAGCGCGCCGCGCAGATGGTCCGGCCTCACCCCGGCGACGATAGGCGCAGGGACCCCCGCGGCCAACGGGGTAGACGGCCTGGATGAAGATCAGCGCACGCAACCAGCTGCAGGGCACCGTCCGCTCCGTCACCCGCGGCGAGGCGATCGCCAACGTCGAGGTCGAGGTCGCCGGCCAGCGCCTCGTGGCCTCCATCACCCGCGAGGCGGTCGACGAGCTCGGCCTGGACGAGGGCAGCTCGGTGACCGCCGTCATCAAGGCAAGCGACGTGCTGCTGGCCACCGACGGCTAAGCCCGGCGCTCGCCGCCGCGGACGACGTCGTCGTGGTGGCGAAGACCACCCTCCTGGGGGTCTTCGTCGCTCTCGAGGCGACGGCGACCCGGCGAGGCGGCCGGTCACCCGTCGAGGTTCGCGCGCAGCTCGTCGAACGTGGCGGCGAGCTCCGCGCCGAGCGTCCGGGCCGGGGGCTCCTGGGCCAGCCAGCGGGTCAGCGCCTCGTGGAAGCAGACGACCGCGACCCGGCCGAGCAGCCCCGCTCGCGCCTCGGGCACCCCCCGCTCGCGCACGAAGACCACGCTGATCGACATGCGGGCGCGCAAGGCGCTCGCCGACCTGGAGGACTTCACCGCCTTCGCACGGTGCCCGCCTCGACTCCCCCGGCTTCAACTTCTGGGGGGTCACCTTCGACCGCGAACCGAACCGCTTCTTCGCCACGCTGGCGACGCGCGGGAGGACGTATCTCGTCGAGGGTGACGTGCGTGCGCGCACGCTGCGCGTGCGGCACGAGAACGTCGAGTGCCCGTCCCTGTCACCCGACGGCACCCGCATTGCCTACAAGAAGCTCGTCGGTGACGCGGGCGCCTGGCGGCTGCACGTGCTCGACCTCGCGACGATGCGGGAGACGCCGCTCGCCCAGACGCGCCCCATCGACGACCAGGTGGAGTGGCTCGACGACCGGCAGGTGCTCTACGGGGTCGACGGGGGCGTGTGGAGCGCCGCCGCCGACGGCAGCGGCGCCCCGCGGCGCCTGCTCGCCGACGCGCTCTCGCCGGCCGTCCTGCTGACCCCGCGACGCTCGGGCTAGCCGGGGTCGGGTCGCCCTCAGCCGACGACCCGTCCGACCTCGGCCAGGGACGTCTCTCCGCGGCGGACCTTGGCCAGGCCCGCGTCGCGCAGGCGGCGCATTCCCTGCGCCACGGCGGTCGTGGCCAGGGTCTCGCTCGGCGCCCGGTCGACGATGAGCGCGCGGAGCTCGTCGGTGACCACGAGCACCTCGAAGAGCCCGAGCCGCCCGCGGTACCCAGTGCCCCGGCAGCGCGGGCAGCCGCCGGGCCCGAAGACGGGGACCGGGCCGGCGCCCTCGAGGCCCACGGCGCTCGCCGGGACCTGCGCGGGGCGGCGGCAGTCGGGGCACAGCGGCCGCGCGAGGCGCTGGGCGACGACGCAGTCGATCGAGGAGGCCACGAGGAACGGCTCGATGCCCATGTCGACGAGCCGGGTGACCGCCGACACGGCGTCGCGGGTGTGCAGGGTGGAGAGCACGAGGTGGCCGGTGAGCGCCGCCTCCACCGCGATCTGCGCGCTCTCGCGGTCGCGCATCTCGCCGACCATGATCACGTCGGGATCGGCCCGCATCATGGAGCGCAGACCCGACGCGAAGGTCAGCCCCGTGCGCTCGTTGACCTGCACCTGCTTGACCGCGGGCAGGCGGTACTCCACCGGGTCCTCGATGGACATGACCGTCTTCTCGTCGGAGCGCACGGTCATCAGCGCGGCGTAGAGGCTGGTGGACTTCCCCGACCCGGTCGGCCCCGTGGTCAGGACGCAGCCCGAGGCGCGGGCCAGCACGTGCGCGAGCCGCTCGCGGTCGCCCTCCTCCATGCCCAGCTCGTGCAGCCCGCGGGGCACGCGCCGCCCGTGTCGAGCACGCGCAGCACGACCGACTCGCCGGCGACGAGGGGCACGGTGACCGCGCGCAGGTCGACCCGGCGGCCGTCGACCGTCACCCCGACGCGGCCGTCCTGGGGCAGGCGCCGCTCCGCGATGTCGAGGTCGGCCAGGATCTTGATGCGCGAGACGACCTTCGGGGCGAGCGCGCGCGGCACGCGGGTGGCGTCCGCCATCACGCCGTCGATGCGCAGCCGGACCCGCAGCTCGCCGTCCACGGGGTCGAAGTGGACGTCGGAGGCGCCCTGGTCGACGGCCTGGGCGAGGACGGAGTGCACGAGCCGCACCGTGGGGGCGTCGTCGCCCGTCTCGCGCAGGTCGAGCTCCTCGACGGGCTCGGGCCCGGGGTCGGGCGGCGCCTCGTCGGCGAGCCCCTCGTCGAGGCGGGTCAGCCGCCGCACGATCGCCAGCAGGTCCTCGTCGGAGACGACCGCGGGCTGCACCCGGTGGTCGGTGAGCATCGCGATGTCGTCGACCGCGAGCACGTTCGAGGGGTTGACCATGGCGACGAGGAGCGTGCCCTCGCCGCGGAAGGCCACGGGCACCGCGGCGAGCCGCCGTGCGACGGCCGGGGCGATCAGGTTCGCCGCGGCCGGGTCGACCTGGAAGCTGTCAAGCCGCAGGTGCTCGAGGCCGAAGCGCCCGGCGACGGCGGCGGCGAGGCCGTCGGCGGTGACCGCGCCCGACTCGACGAGCACCTTGCCCATCGGGCGACCCAAGGTGCGGGCCTCGAGGACGGCCTGCTCGACCACCTCGCGGTCGACGAGCCCGAGCTCGACGAGCACGTCGCCGAGCAGGCGGCCAGGGCGCGGGCGCCAGGCGTCGGCGCGGAGCGCGGCGGTGTCCACGCCCCTGCCATCGGCAGTAGCATCGCCGCCTTGAGGCAGGGCAGACCGTGACCACGCAGCCGGCGCTCGGCGCCAACCCCCAGACGCCACCCGGGACGCGCGCCGCCGACGGCGACCTCGTCCGGCGCCTGGTCGCCGTCGTCGGCGAGGAGCACGTCGTCACCCACCCGCACCAGCTCAAGGTCTTCGAGTCCGACGGGCTCATGCAGTACCGGGTGATGCCGCGCGCCGCGGTGCTGCCCGCCGACGCGGACGAGGTCGCCGCCGTCGTGCGGGCCTGCCACGAGGCGCGGGTGCCGTGGGTCGCCCGGGGCTCGGGGTCGGGGCTCTCCGGCGGGGCCCTGCCCGTCGAGGAGGGCGTGCTCGTCGTCCTCACCCGCATGGACCGCATCCTCGAGGTCGACCTGGCCAACGGCCGCGTGGTCTGCGAGCCCGGGGTGACGAACGTGCAGGTCTCGCGCGCCGTGGAGCCCCTGTTCTTCTACCCGCCCGACCCGTCGAGCCAGATCGTCTGCTCCCTGGGGGGCAACGTCGCGGAGAACTCGGGCGGCGCCCACTGCTTCAAGTACGGCTTCACCACGAACTACGTGTGCGGGCTGAAGGTCGTGCTCGGCGACGGCACGCGGGTCGAGCTCGGGGGCAAGGAGCTCGACCACCCGGGCTACGACCTCCTCGGTGCCTTCGTGGGCTCGGAGGGCACGCTCGGGGTGGCGACGGAGATCACCGTGCGCGTCGTCCCCGTGCCCGAGGCCGTGCGCACCCTCGCCGCGTTCTTCCCCACGGCCGTGGCCGCGGGGCAGACGACCTCGGACATCGTGACGGGCGGCATCGTGCCGGCCGCCATCGAGATGATGGACGCGCTCAGCGTGCGCGCGTCGGAGCAGATGGCCCACGCGGGCTGGCCCACGGACGTCGGCGCGGCGCTCCTCGTCGAGCTCGACGGGCCCCAGCGCGAGTGCGAGGCGCGCCTCGCCCAGGTGCGCGAGCTGTGCGCGCGAAACGGCGCCACGGAAGTCCGCGTCGCCGCCGACGAGGAGGAGCGGCTGCGCATGTGGCGCATGCGTAAGGCGGCGTTCCCCGCCATGGGTCGCCTGTCGCCGCACTACTACGTCCAGGACGGCGTGATCCCCCGCACGCGGCTGCCCGAGGTGCTCGCGCGGATCGACGAGCTCGCCGCGCGGTTCGGCCTCCAGGTCGCCAACGTGTTCCACGCCGGCGACGGCAACCTGCACCCCCTGGTCTGCTACGACGCGAAGGTCCCCGGCGAGGCCGAGCGCGCCGAGGAGCTCGCGGGGGAGATCATCGTCGCCTGCGTGCAGGCCGGCGGCTCGATCACCGGCGAGCACGGCGTCGGCGTCGACAAGAAGGGCTACATGCCGAAGATGTTCGCGGAGGAGGACCTCGCGGCCTTCCAGCGGCTGCGGTGCGCGTTCGACCCCACCGGGCGCACCAACCCGGGCAAGGTGATGCCCTCGCCGCGTCTGTGCGGGGAGGTCCCCGGCCCCTACCGCGAGCACCCCCTCGAGCGCGCCGGCCTGGCGGAGCGGTTCTAGATGATGGCCGTCGGGGTCGCGGTCGAGGTCCCGGAGAGCGCGGAGCAGGCGGGCGCGATCCTGCGCGACGCGGCCGAGCGCGGCGCGCGCGTGCGGGTCAGCGGCGCGGGCACCCGGCGCTGGGGAGCGTGCGGGGAGCCGGCCGACCTCGAGCTGCGCACGCGCGGCCTGCGCCGGGTCGTGGAGCACAACGCGGGCGACTTCACCGTGATCGCCGAGGCGGGCCTGCCCGTCGCCGACCTCCAGGCGACCCTCGCCGCCGCGGGGCAGCGCCTCGCCCTCGACCCGCCCGGCGGCGGCACCCTCGGTGGGCTCGTGGCCAGCGGCGACTCAGGGCCTCTGCGCCACCGCTTCGGCGCGGCGCGGGACCTCGTCATCGGCGTGCGCGTCGCGCTCGTCGACGGCACGACGGCGCGCGCGGGCGGGCGCGTGATCAAGAACGTCGCGGGCTACGACCTGGGCAAGCTCTTCGCCGCCTCGTTCGGCACCCTCGGGGTGCTCTGCGAGGTCGCGCTGCGGCTGCATCCCCGGCCGACGGCGACGGCCACCGCCGTCGGGTCCGGCCAGGACCCCCGCGCCCTCGCCGGGGCGGCGGCGGCCCTGGCCCGGCGCCCGCTCGAGGCCGACGCGCTCGACGTGCGCTGGGCGGGCGGGGAGGGCGCGATCCTCGTGCGCTTCTCCGGCGAGACCGCCCCGGGCGCCGCCGCGGGCGCGCGTGACCTGCTGCGCGGGGCGGGGCTCGAGGCGGCGGTGCACGGCGACGACGAGGCGCTGTGGGAGGCCCAGCGAGGCGGGCAGCGCTCGGCCGACGGGGTCGTCGCCCGGGTCTCGGCCACCCCCGACCGCCTCGTCGACGTCCTCCAGGGCGCCCGGGAGGCCGGCGCGCAGCTCGTGGGGCGCGCCGCGCTCGGCCTGGCCTGGCTTCGCCTGGAGGGCCTCGCGCCCGCCGACACGGTGGCGCGGGTCGCGGCGCTGCGCGCGCGCCTGGCCCCCGCGCCCTGCGTCGTGCTCGACGCCCCTCGCGAGGTGCGCGACGCGCTCGACCCCTGGGGGCCCATCGCGCCGGCCACCCTCGCCCTCATGCGCGCGGTCAAGGCGCGCTTCGACCCGCTGGGCACCCTCGAGCCCGGCACCTTCGTGGGAGGAGTCTGACGTGGCGCTCGACCTCACCGCCTGGGACGCCCACAAGCCGCCCGAGCCGGAGCTCATCGACGACTGCGTGCACTGCGGCTTCTGCCTGCCCACGTGCCCGACCTACGCCCTGTGGCGCGAGGAGATGGACTCGCCCCGCGGGCGCATCCAGCTCATGGCGCTGGGCCACGAGCAGCCCCTGTCGGACGAGATCGTCCTGCACCTCGACAACTGCCTGGGCTGCATGGCCTGCGTCACCGCCTGCCCCTCGGGGGTGCAGTACCACAAGCTGATCGAGGACGCCCGCCACCAGATCGAGCGCAACCTCGACCGTCCGCTCGTCGAGCGCCTCGAGCGCACCGCCATCTTCCGCCTGTTCCCTCACCCCGGACGGCTGCGGGCGGCCGCGCCGCTGCTCACCCTCCAGCGCCGGCTCGGGCTCACCGCGCTGCTGCGGCGCATCCCCCGCCTGCGGCCGCTGCTCGACCTCGCGCCCGAGGTGCCGCTGCGCACGGCCTTCCGCGCCCTGCCCGCCGTGACGCCCGCGCGGGGCACGTCGCGCGGGCGCGTCGGCTTCCTGCAGGGCTGCGTCCAGCGCGTGTTCTTCTCCGCGGTCAACGAGGCGACGGTCGGGGTGCTCGCCGCGGAGGGGTTCGAGGTGCACGCCCCCCGGCTTCCGCGGTGCTGCGGGGCGCTGCAGCTCCACGCCGGTGACGAGGGCGCGGCGGTCGCCCAGGCCAGGCGCACGATCGAGGCCTTCGAGGGCTTCGACGTCGTGGTGGCCAACGCCGCGGGGTGCGGCTCGGCCATGAAGGACTACCCCCACGCCCTGCGCGACGACCCCGTGTGGCGCGAGCGCGCCGAGGCGTTCTCCGCGAAGGTGCGCGACGTGTCCGAGCTCCTGGCCGAGCACGAGCCCGTCGCCCCGCGGCGTCCGGTGCCCCTGCGCGTGGCCTACCACGACCCCTGCCATCTCGCCCACGCCCAGGGGGTGCGCGCCCAGCCACGCGCCCTGCTGCGCTCCATCCCCGGGCTCGAGCTCCTCGAGCCCGCGGAGTGGGAGCTCTGCTGCGGCTCGGCCGGCGTCTACAACCTCGTGAAGCCCACCCCGGCCCGCCAGCTCGGCGAGCGCAAGGTGGCGAACCTCCGGGCCACGGGCGCGCAGGCCGTCGCCGCCGCGAACCCGGGCTGCGCGCTGCAGATCCAGGCCGTCTCGGCCGCCGAGGGGACGCCGCTGCCGGTCTTCCACCCCATGGAGATCCTCCACGCCGCCCTCACCGACGGGCGCCTGCGCCAGCCCCTGCCCCGGAGCGCGCGCTAGCCATGCGGGTCGGGGTCCTGACCGGCGGGGGCGACTGCCCCGGGCTCAACGCGGTCATCCGCGCCATCGTCCGCCGCGGCGTGGCCGACGGCCATGAGATCGTCGGCTTCACCCACGGCTGGGCGGGCGTCCTGGCCGACGAGGCCGTCCCGCTCGGGCTCGCCGAGACGAGCGGCATCGTCCACCGGGGCGGGACGATCCTCGGCACCTCGCGCACGAACCCGTTCCGGCAGGAGGACGGCGCCGAGCGGGTGCAGGCGACGCTCGAGCGACGGGGCATCGACGCGCTCCTGCCCATCGGCGGCGAGGACACCCTGGGCGTCGCCGGGCGCCTGGCCGCGACCGGGGTGCCGGTGGTCGGGGTTCCGAAGACGATCGACAACGACCTCGCGGGGACCGACTTCACGTTCGGGTTCCAGACCGCGGTCCAGATCGCCACGGAGGCGATCGACCGCCTGCACAGCACCGCCGAGTCGCACAACCGCGTCATGGTCGTCGAGGTCATGGGCCGGCACGCGGGGTGGATCGCCACCTGGGCGGGCATGGCCGGCGGTGCCGACGTCATCCTCGTGCCCGAGCGCCCCTTCGACGTCGAGGAGGTCTGCGCGCGGGTGCGCCGTCGCCACGACTCGGGGCGGACCTTCTCCATCGTGGTCGTCGCCGAGGGCGCCGCCCCCGCCTCCGGCGACGTGCTCACCCAACACGAGGGAACGGACGCCTTCGGCCATGCCCGGCTCGGGGGCATCGCGGTCTGGCTCGAGGGCGAGATCGAGCGCCGCACGGGCTTCGAGAGCCGGATGACGATCCTGGGTCACGTCCAGCGCGGCGGCACCCCCGTGGCCTACGACCGCGTGCTCGGCACCCGCTTCGGCGTCGCCGCGATGGAGGCCGCCCTGGCGGGGAGCTTCGGGCGGATGGTGGCCCTGCGCGGCACCCGCATCGAGCTCGTCGCCCTCGAGGAGGCGCTGCGCGAGCCGAAGCTGCTCGACCCCGTGCTCTACGAGACCGCGGAGGTCTTCTTCGGCTAGGAGCCGAAGCGGACGTCGACGCGCTCGAAGCCGAGCCCGCGCAGGAGCCCCTCGAGCATCGTGCGGGTGTTGCGCTCGCCCGCCGCGGCGAGGCCGCCGTCGGCGCGCGCGGCGTCGGCGAGCTTGCGCTCGGCGAGGAGCAGGAGCTCGCGGTCCTCGTCGAGGTCCTCCCCGAAGAGCGCGCCGACGCGGTCGGCCAGCCCGCGCTCGCGGTCGACGATCTGGCTGCGGGCCAGGTCGAGGCGGGGTGCCGAGAGCCGGGCGGGCGGCAGCCGCACCGCGACCGCGCGCCGGTCCTCGGACACCGTGACCGACCCGGCGCCGAGCGCGTCGAACGCGACCGCCGCGTCGACGGTCCCGGCGGCGAGCAGCAGCGTCCGCTCTCCGGCGAGGAAGTCGGGCAGGCCCTCCACGTCCTCCTCGAGCACCACGGGGACCTGGAGGTTCGCGGTCGCCGCCCGGAACTCGCTCAGGCGGGCCAGCGAGCGCAGCACGACGGGCTGGCTGCGGTCCTGCGTGCGGCGCTCGAAGGGGTCGAGGTCGGGCAGCCCGGGCGCGAGGGCGACCGTCCCGACCACCACCGCGAGGAGCAGCGCGAGCACGAGCGGCCCCTGCCGCCGGGGCGGGCGCGCGGGCCCGCGCTGCCTGACGGGCAGAGGCTCGTGGTCGACGACGGCCACGCGGCCAGGCTAGCGCCCGGCGCGTTTGCGGGCCTCAGCGGCGGGGGACAGTGCGCGGGAACCCCAAGTGGAGCATCCGACCGAGGAGAGGCCCTTGCCTGACGTACAGGAACTCACGGCGTGGCGCGGGCGCGAGGTCCGCGACAGCAGCGGCGACAAGATCGGGACGGTCGAGGAGATCTACCTCGACGAGGAGACGGGCCAGCCGGAGTGGATCTCCGTCAAGAGCGGCCTGTTCGGCACGAAGCACAACTTCGTCCCCGTCCAAGGCGCGGACGCCCAGGGTGATGCGGTCTCCGTGCCCTACGAGAAGTCGCAGGTCACGGGCTCGCCCACCGTCGACGCCGACGGCGAGCTCTCACAGGACGAGGAGGCGCGCCTGTACAGCCATTACGGGTTGGACTACGGCGAGTCGCAGTCCGACAGCGGCCTGCCCGAGGGCGGCATGGGGACGGCCGGCATGGGGACGGCCGGCACGGCCGGCATGGGGACGGGCGGCACGGCCGGCATGGCGACGGGCGGCACGGCCGACCTCGACCGGGACCGCACGACCGACGTCGACCGGGACCGCACGCGCGACGTCGACGTCGGCGGAAGCGCCACCACCGGGCGCGGCGCCGTGGGCAACGACGTCAGCGGCCCCGAGACCGACGAGGCCATGACCCGCTCCGAGGAGGAGATCCGCATCGGCACCCGCCGGCGCGAGGTCGGCCGGGCGCGGCTGCGCAAGTTCATCGTGACCGAGCCCGTCCAGGAGACGGTCACGGTGCAGCACGAGGAAGTGCACATCGAGCGCGAGCCGATCACCGACGCGAACATGCCCGCGGCGATGTCCGGTGCCGACCTCACCGAGGAGGAGCACGAGGTCACGCTCACCACGGAGGAGGCCGTCGTCGAGAAGCGCGTCGTGCCGAAGGAGCGCGTCCGCCTGGACAAGGACGTCGTCACGGAGCAGCAGACGATCAGCGACGAGGTCCGCAAGGAGGTCATCGAGGCCGACGTGCCCGAGGGCACGACCGACCGGGGCGACCTGCCCGGGGGCCGCGACCGCATCTGAGCTCGACCCGGGCCGACCCTCGGTCCGGCGCGAGCAGCAGCCCTACCGCGACCCGGGGACGACCGCCGTCCCCGGGGCGCGCTCGTTCCAGCGGCGCGCCCAGCGCTCGAGGTCGCCGGCGGCCATGGGCCGGCCCAGGTGGTAGCCCTGCGCCACGTCGCAGCCCAGCCGCGCGAGCTCGGCCAGTGCGCGCTCGTCCTCGACCCCCTCGGCGACCGTGCGCAGCCCGAGGTTGCGCCCCAGGTCGATCGTGGAGGCCACGATCGTCGCGTCGTTGCGGTCGGCGGTCATGGTGAGCACGAAGCTCTTGTCGATCTTGATGTGGTCGATGGGCAGGCGCTTGAGGTACGCGAGCGACGAGTAGCCCGTGCCGAAGTCGTCGATGGCGACGTGGACGCCCATCCCGCTCAGGCGCTCGAGCACCTGCTCGGCCCGCCGGGGGTCGACCATGAGCATGCTCTCGGTGATCTCGATGCCCAGGGCGGTGGCCGGGACCCCCGCGCGCGCGAGCAGCCGGTCGAGCTCGAGCGGCAGCTCCTGGTCGAGGAGGTCGCGGGTCGAGACGTTGACCGAGACGACGAGGTCGAGGCCGTCGCGGCGCCACTGCCCGCACTGCTCGAGCGCGAGGCGCAGCGCGGCGCGGGTGAGCGGGCGGACGAGACCGGTGTGCTCGGCCAGGGGGACGAAGGCGTCGGGGAAGAGCAGGCCGCGCTCGGGGTGCTGCCAGCGCACGAGCGCCTCGGCCCCGGCCACCCGCCCCGTGTGCAGGTCGACCTGCGGCTGGTAGTGCATGACGAGCTCGCCGCGATCAAGCGCGCGGCGCAGCTGGGGAGCGAGGGCGAGGCGGTCGAGGCTGTGGACGTCCTGCTCGGCGGTGTACAGCTCGGCCCCCGAGCGGGCGTCCTTCGCCACGTACATGGCGACGTCGGCGCGCTGGAGCAGGCCCTCGACGTCCTCGCCGTGCTGCGGGAAGCAGGCGATGCCGATGCTCGCGGCCGCGTCGAGGGCGACGCCGCCGACCTCGAAGGGCTGCTCGAGCGCGCGCGCGAGCTTGAGCGCGACCGCCTCGGCGTCGAGCGTGCCCGAGACGTCGGGCAGGAGCACGGCGAACTCGTCGCCACCGAAGCGCGCGACGGTGTCCGTGGTGCGCAGCGCCTCGCGCACCCGGGGGCCGACCTGCTGGAGGAGCAGGTCGCCGTGGTGGTGGCCCAGGGTGTCGTTGACGTCCTTGAAGCGGTCAAGGTCCAGCAGCAGGACGCCCACCCCCCTGCCCTCTCGGCGGGCGGCGGCGATCGCCTGCTGGGCGCGGTCGTAGAAGAGCACGCGGTTGGGCAGGTCGGTGAGCCGGTCGTGCAGCGCCTGGTGCTCGCTGAGCCGGGCGTCGCGGCCCGCCCGGTAGATCGCGAGCAGGGGCACGACGAGCAGCGGGACGAGGAAGAGGCCGTCGACGGCGGCGGAGACCACGAGCGGCGCGTAGCCGACGAGCAGGGCCGCGGTCCAGGTCTGGAAGCCGAGGTCCCGGCGCAGGAACACGAGCAGCGGCGCCCGCTGGGCGAGCGCCGCGGCCGTCCCCGCGAACCCGTTGTTGAGCGCGACGAAGGTGGCGGCGGCGGCGGCCACCCCGACGAGGTCGCTCGCGGTGAGCGGCGGGTCGCTCAGGCGCGGGAGGTCCGTGAGCCCGGCGAGCACGAGCGCGGCCGCCCCGAGGGCGAGCGTGCACTGGCCGACGTTGAAGGCCGCCGAGAGCGGCTGCTTGCCCGCGTGCAGGTCGGCGAGCACGGATGCCGCGGCCTGGGCCAGCGCGGCCGGCGCGAGCCCGAAGGTCAGGAGCACGGCGAACATGAAGGAGGTCGAGGTCGTGATCTCGTCGTCGTGGCCCGGCAGGCGCACCGGGAGGAGCTCGCCGACGATGACGAAGGCGAGGAAGACCCAGAACAGGGCGGGCGCATCGCCCAGGAAGGCGATGCCCTCCGCGGCGGCGAGGGCGGCGAGCAGCGCGCACCCGGCCGCGGCGACGACCGCGAGGTACGGGGTGAGGAGGCGGTGGCTCTGCGGGGTGCTCACGGGCGAGGCGCGGGGAGGACGATCGCTTCGCCCCCCCCGCCGTCGATCAGCCGAACTTGCGAGGGGCGCCAGCAGCGACGGCGAGCGCGGCCAGCGAGGCGGCGGAGATCATGAGGCGGTACAGGCGGAGCTTCACGGTCAGTTCCTCCGTGTCGATGGGAGCCCCCTGCTGAGGGCTCGTTCTGACGTCATGTTCGGCACCGCACGACCCACTCTTGAGGGTCAAGGTACTCCTCGCAGGGTCCGACAAAGGTGAGACGTGGTGCTCATGCTCGT
>JALYMR010000209.1 GCA_030773615.1 Actinomycetota bacterium | reverse complement strand
CCCCGGGGTGGCGGTGCGGCGGGCGCGAGGGCGAAGCGGGCGAGCGCCTCGAAGCCGGCGACCACCTTGAGGTCGACGATGGGCTGGAAGGCGGCCCGGACCGCGTCGCGCTCCGCGCAGGCCCGCTCCACCAGCCACGCCAGGCCGGGTTCGAGGTGCGCGACCAGGGCGGAGGCCACGGCCGGGTCACGATCCGCAGCGCCGCGATCGTCTTGACCCCGAGCTCACCCGCCGTCGAGCTCCTCGACGGGCGCGGCGCGCGCGCTCGCGGAGCACCTCGAGCTCCTCGTCGTCCATCGCGTCGAGGGCGCGCACCGTGTTGCGCATGCGCCGGTTGCCGGCCAGGCGGTCCCGGTGGCGGGCCAGGAAGTCCCAGTACAGGGCGGTCACCGGGCAGGCGCCGGGGGCCCCGGCGCACGTTGGGCTCGTAGCGGCAGTCCGGGCAGTAGCGCGACATGCGGTTGACGTAGTTGCCCCTGCCCGCGTAGGGCTTCGTGAACATCTCGCCACCGTCGGCGTGCATCGCCATGCCCGCCGCGTTGGGCGCCATCACCCACTCGGCGCCGTCGATGAACGCGCCCTGGAACCAGCGCACCCCCTGCCAGGGCTCCACGCCGGCGAGCAGCATCGTGTTGCCGAGCACCATGAGCCGCTGGATGTGGTGCGCGTAGGCGTCACGACGCACGCCGTCGACGACGCTGTCCAGGCAGTTCCACCCCGTGTGCGCGCCCCAGAAGGCGGCGGGCAGGTCGCGGTGGCCGCCGAGGGCGTTGCGCCCGGGCCAGCGGTCGCGGCGCAGCCAGTACATCCCCCACACGTACTCGCGCCAGCCGATGACCTGGCGGATGTAGCCCTCCTTGCTCTGCAGAGGGGCCGGCGCCGCCTCCACGGCCCGGACGACCTCCAGGGGCCGCAGGAGGCCGAGGTTCATCGGCGCGGAGAGCAGGGAGTGGAAGAACACCCGCTCGTCGGTCATGGCGTCCTGCCAGGGCCCGAAGGCGGCCAGGCGATCGTCCACGAACGAGGCGAGCGCCCGCCGCGCCTCCTGGGGCGTGGCGGCGAAGCGCCGTGGCCCGTCCTCCCCCCAGAGCGCGACGTCCAGGGCGTCGAGGTCGCGCCGGACCTCCTCGTCGACCTCGTCCTCCTCCGGGCGCCAGGGATCCGGGGCGCGCGGCGCGCGGGTCGGCGGGCGGCGGTTCTGGCGGTCGAAGTTCCAGCGGCCGCCCGCGGGCCTCCCCTGCTCGTCGACGAGCACCCCGAGGCGCACGCGCTGCCAGCGGTAGAAGTCCTCCATGACCAGGCGCGGGCAGCCCTCGGCCTAGGCCGCGAACTCCTGGGGGTGGGTCAGGAACTGATCCGAGCGCACGAGGCGGACGCCGAGGCGGGCCAGCCCGCGCCGCGCCGGCCCGTGTTCGGCTCGGCTCACACGATGTCGTCGAAGCCCTCGAGGCCCTCGGCGAGCGTCGCCACCCCGCGGCGCTCGACGACCTTCACCCCCGCCTCGCGCAGCTCGCGCGCGAGGTCCCGCATGGCGCTGAGGACGAGGTGCACCCTCCGGCGGTGCGTGCGCAGCCGGCGCAGGCCGCCGCTCGACTTCCACCAGGAGCACGCGCTCGGCCCCGGCCAGCGCGGGGTTGTCGCGCATGAGCTGGCCGCCGAGGAGAGCGCGGTGTGGCCCCGTCCGCCTAGGCCTGGTCGGCGGTCACGCGCCGGTAGCGCCCCATGACGCGCTCGCGCTCGACCTTGCGGTCGACGATGGGCGCGGGGTAGTCGCGCCCGATGACGCAGCCCGCGGCGCGCTGCTCGGCCGCCGTCATCGTCCACGGCTCGGCGAGCTTCGCGTCGGGCACGCCCGCGAGCTCGGGGAGGTAGCGCCGCACGTACTCCCCGTGGGGGTCGAAGCGGCCCTGGTGCAGGGCGGGGTTGTACATGCGCCGGAAGTACGGGGCGGGGTCCGTGCCCACGGAGGCGATCCACTGCCAGTTGCCGTTGTTCTGCGCGGGCTCGCCGTCGAACAGGAAGCGCGCGAACACGTCCTCCCCCGCCCGCCAGTCGCCGTGGAGCTCCTTCGTGAGGAACGAGCCCGTGACGAGCCGGACCCGGTTGTGCATCCACCCGCGCGTGCGCAGCTGGCGCATCCCGGCGTCGACGAGCGGAAAGCCCGTCCTCGCTTCCGCCCAGGCGGCCACGCGCTCGGAGTCGTCGTCGCGCTCGAGTGCGCGGAAGCGCTCCTGCTGCTCGGCGCGCACGTTCGCGGGATGCAGGAGGAGCGTGTGGGCGTAGAAGTCGCGCCAGGCCAGCTGGCGCACCCACGAGCCCGAGCCGCCCGTGGCGACCTCGCGCGCGCGCTGCTCGCACTCCCGGGGCGACAGGCAGCCCCAGCGCAGGTAGGGCGACAGGCGCGAGGTGCCGATGCGGGCCATCCCCTCCTGGCGCTCGTGGTAGTGGGCGAGGCCGTCGGCGAGCCAGGCGTCGAGCGCCGCCCGCCCGGCCCGCTCGCCCGGCTCGCGGATCGGGTCGGGGACCTGCGGCTCGAGCCCGAGCTCGTCGCCCCCGAGGACCCGGCCCGGCTCGAGGCCGTCGGGCAGCGGCGCGAGGGCGTCGGGGGCCGGGTGCAGTGCCCGCCGCTCCACGTCGCGCCACACCCGGAAGAAGCGGGAGAAGATGCTGTACGGCTCGCCCGCAGACGTGCGCGGCCGGGACGGGTCGATGACGTAGGCGCCGCCGCTTTGCTGCGCCCGGACGCCCGCCGCGCGCAGCGCCTCCGTCACGCGCCCGTCGCGGGCCCCGGCGTACGGGGAGACGTCGCTCGTCCACAGGACGGCATCGGCGCCGACCTGGCCGGCGAGCAGCGGAAGCTCGCGCTCCGGGCGACCGTGGCGGACGACGAGCGCGCTGCCCCGGCGACGCAGCTCCTCGTCGAGCGCCTCGAGGCACCCGAGCATGAAGCTGGCCCGGGGGCCCGAGCGGTAGCGGCCGTCGAGGAGGAGGTCGTCGAGCACGAACACGGGCACGACGCGCTCGAACTCGGTCACCGCGCGGTGCAGCGCGGGGTGGTCGGTCAGGCGCAGGTCGCGACGGAACCAGAGCAGGGCAGTCGAGGGCACGCTTCGCCTACGGGCGGCGGCTCGCCGTAGACTGCCCGCGATGCCGGACGGACTCGTCCGCGACTTCCCGCTCTTCCCGCTGGGTCTGGTCGCGCTCCCCCACGAGCTCGTCCCGCTGCACGTCTTCGAGGAGCGCTACAAGACGATGATGGGCGAGTGCCTCGACCGCGCGTCGGAGTTCGGCATCGTCTGGCAGGACGACGACGGTCTGCGGACCGTCGGCTGCGCGTGCGAGATCGCGGAGGTCCTCGAGCGCATGGAGGACGGACGGCTCAACCTGCTCAGCCGCGGCACGCGGCCCTTCCGCATCGTGGAGCGCCAGGGCGACCTCCCCTACCCCGCCGGCACGGTCGAGTTCCTCCTCGACCGCGACGAGGACGTCGACGAGGCGAGCGCCCGCTCGGCCCGCGAGGCCTACGCGCACCTCGTCGAGCAGGCTACAGACCGGACGCCGGAGCCCGGAGAGCTCGAGGCCATGGACGCCTACGCCATGGCTAGCACGGTCGACTTCGGCCTCGAGGCGAAGCAGGGGCTGCTCGACCTGCGCTCGGAGAACGCGCGGCTGCGCCTGCTCGCGCGCCTGCTGCGGGCGGCGATGGCCCGGCTGGACTTCGCCGAGCGCGCCCAGGAGCGGGCGCGATCGAACGGAAAGGTGCACTTCCGCGGCTCGTCGCCCGCCTGAGCGGGTAGGAGCGCAGCAACCGGCCCAAGCCCCGCCGGCCCTGTCAACCCGTGCCGAGCGCGCGGAGCGCTCGGGGCTAGGAGGCCTCATGGGCATCATCGGCTGGATCGTGCTGGGACTCATCGCGGGGGCGATCGCGAAGGCGATCATGCCCGGCGACGACCCGGGCGGCATCCTCGCCACCATCGTCATCGGCATCGTGGGCGCCATCGTCGGTGGCTTCATCGCGAGCGCCCTCGGCGTCGGCGACCTCGACGAGTTCTTCGACATCGGGACCTGGCTCATCGCCATCGCTGGCGCCCTGCTGCTGCTGGCGGTCTACCGCGCCGTCGTCGGACGTGGCCGCACGGCCCGAAGGGTCTAGGCCGCAGGCTGCGGGGGCCGCTCGCTCGGGGCGGCCCCCAGTAGCAGGGATCGGGGGGCCGTCTCCGGACGGGGGCCGCGCCAGCCCCACACGCTCCGCCCGTCAGCTGACCTAGGAGGGGCTAGCGAAACTCGCTAGCCCAACGGTCGCGGGAGGTTCTGAGGGGGGATCCAGCATCGCTACCTCACCTTCGGCCCAGTCGTACCCCACGTCGTTCGTTCCGTCCAGACCGTTTGACATCGTACGAA
>JALYMR010000208.1 GCA_030773615.1 Actinomycetota bacterium | reverse complement strand
CCGCCGGCCGGCCCGACCACGCCCACGGTCCCCACCCCGCGCCCGAAGCGCCCGGCGCCGGCCCAGACCGTCCCCGATCCCGCACCGGCGCCCACGACGGGCGACGACGCGCCCCCACCGGCACCCGTCCCCCCGGCCTCCACGCCGCCGAGCACGCCCCCGCCGGCCGCCGACCCGCCCGCCGAGGGCGAGGGCGAGGGCGACGACGGCGGCATCCCCGCGGACGCCCTGGTCGAGCTCGGGCCCGACGCCCTCGCGACCTTCGACCCCAGGGAGCGCCCGGGCGCGGAGTTCGGCGACCCGGCGGCGGCCGCCGACGGCGACCCGGACACGGTGTGGGACGTCGTCGTGCCCGCCGACGGTGAGGACGTCGAGGCCGGCCTGGTCATCGACCTCGGCGAGCGGCGCCGGGTCGCCTCGCTGACCGTGCGCACGACGACCCCCGGCTTCGACGCGCGGGTCTACGTCGCCCGCCGGGGGGTGCCCGACGAACTCTCGGGCTGGGAGCGCGTCGCCGCCGTCCGCGACGTCCCCCGCGAGCGCGAGATCGCCGTCGACGTCGACGCGCGCGTCCGCCGGATCCTCCTGTGGATCACCGACGCGGGCGACGAGGAGGACCCCCGGGTGGCCATCGGTGAAGTCCAGGTCGAGGCGGGGTAGGGCCGACGCATGTCCACCGCCACGCTGCACACCACCGAGGGCGACCTCACGCTCGAGCTGTTCGACGACGCCGCCCCCAAGACGGTGGGCAACTTCAAGAAGCTCGCGGGCGAGGGCTTCTACGACGGCGTGGCCTTCCACCGGATCATCAAGGACTTCATGATCCAGGGCGGCGACCCGACGGAGACGGGCACCGGCGGGCCGGGCTACACGTTCGAGGACGAGATCAACCAGCACAAGGTGGTCCGCGGCGCACTGGCGATGGCCAACGCGGGGCCGAACACGAACGGGTCGCAGTTCTTCATCGTCACGACGGCCGAGGCGCCGTGGCTCGACGGCAAGCACACGGTGTTCGGGCAGGTCACGCAGGGCATGGACGTCGTCGACCGCCTCGAGGGCGTCGACACCGACGCGCGCGACAAGCCCACCCGGCGCGTCGAGATCGAGTCGGTCGAGCTCGCGGACTAGGCCGCGCCGGTGCTCGCCGTCCGCAACCCGGCGACCGGCGAGGTCGTCGGGAGCGCCCCGGAGCTCGGCGCCGAGGAGGTCACGGCGCTCGTCGCGCGCGCCCGGGCCGCCCAGCCGGGCTGGGAGGCGCTCGGGTTCGCGGGACGGGCGGCCGTCCTGCGCCGGGCGCAGCGCTGGTGCGTCGACCACGGGGAGCGCCTCGCCGCGACGATCGTCGCCGAGACGGGCAAGACGCACGAGGACGCGCTGCTCGCGGAGGTGGGCTACGCGACGGTTGCGCTCGCCTTCTGGGCCAAGCACGCGGAGCGCTACCTCGCCGACGAGCGCGTGCGCTCGAGCGTGCCCTTCGTGCGGGGCAAGCGGCTCGTGCTGCGCTACGCGCCGCTCGGGGTCGTCGGGGTGATCGGCCCCTGGAACTACCCGCTCATCAACAACCTGGGCGACGCGCTGCCCGCCCTGATGGCCGGCAACGCCGTGGTCCTCAAGCCCAGCGACCAGACGCCGCTGACCTCCCTGCTGCTCGGTGACGCGCTGCGCGAGTGCGGGCTGCCCGAGGGCGTCCTCGCCGTGGCCACGGGCGGGCGCGAGACGGGCGAGGCGGTCGTCGACCGGGTCGACATGATCATGTTCACCGGCTCGACGGAGACGGGCCGGCGCGTGGCCGAGCGAGCCGCCCGGCGCCTCGTGCCCGTGTCCCTCGAGCTCGGGGGCAAGGACCCGCTCATCGTGCTCGCTGACGCCGACCTCGAGCGCGCGGCCAACTCGGCGGTGTACGGGGCGATGCAAAACGGCGGCCAGACGTGCATCTCGGTCGAGCGCGTCTACGTCGAGGCGCCGGTCTACGACGACTTCGTCGCCCGGGTGACCGACAAGGTGCGCACGTTGCGCCAGGGCGACCCCGCGGGCGGGCCGGGGACCGTCGACGTGGGCGCGGTGACCTGGCCGCCACAGGCCGACGTCATCGACGACCACGTCCGCGACGCGACGGAGCGCGGGGCACGGGTCCTCGTCGGCGGCCGGCGGCGCGACGGGGACGGCACCTTCTACGCCCCGACGGTCCTCGTCGACGTCGACCACACCATGCGCGCGATGACCGAGGAGACCTTCGGGCCCACGCTGCCCATCATGCGCGTGGCCGACGGCGAGGAGGCGGTGCGGCTTGCCAACGACTCGCCCTACGGCCTCGGGGCCTCCGTGTTCACCAGCGACGTCCGGCGCGGCGAGGCGCTCGCCCGGCGCCTGCAGGCCGGCAGCGTCGACGTCAACGACGCGCTCATCCACTTCCTCGCCCTCGAGCTGCCCATGGGCGGCTGGAAGGCGTCGGGACTCGGGGTGCGCCACGGCCCCGGGGGGATCCGCAAGTTCTGCGCCCAGCAGGCCATCCTCGTCTCGCGCCTGCACGCCCGGCGCGAGCTGCACGGCTTCCCCTACCGCGCCTGGCGCACGCGACTGCTCGCCCGCGCCCTGCGCGTGCTCTACGGCCGCGGCAGGCCCTGAGCGAGCAGCCGGGCGGCGTTCGCCCCGGTGAGGCCGTCGACGCGGCCGGGGAGCGCGTCCCAGGCCAGGTCGAGCGTGTACGGCCGTCGCGGCGGGTGGGCGTCCGTGGCCACGAGGTGCACGAGCCCCTCCCCGAGCAGGTGGCGGGCGGCGCGCTCGCGCTCGGGGCCCTCCGCGCCGATGAGCGGCCCGACGTTGCTGGCCAGCAGCGCCCCCGCGCGCAGCTCGGGCGCGAGGGCGTCGAGCCCGCCGTCGAGCAGGCCCCGGCTGCGCTCCGGGTGGGCGAGCAGCAGGCCGAAGCCACGCTCGCGCAGCTCGGCGGCGCCGGCCAGGAAGGGCTCGTCGACGCCGCCGAAGGGCACCTCGTAGAGCACCCACCGGGCGCCCTGCGGGCCGTGCGCGATCGTCTCGAGCTCGTCGTGGGAGAGCACCCCCACCGACTCGGGCTTGAGCTCGCCGCCCACCTGCACGTCGAGGTCGATCCCCTCGCGCTCGAGCTCCGTGCGCAGCGCCGCGACCCGTCCCGGGAGCTCGGCCACGTCGACGAGCTCGACGTGGGGGGTGGCGACGATCGTCCGGGTGCCGCGGGCCACCGCGTCGCGGGCGTAGGCCAGGCTCTCGCCCATCGACCGCGGGCCGTCGTCGACGCCGGGGAGCAGGTGGCAGTGCAGGTCGACGATGGGCATCCGCACCCAGGCTAGGCCGCACCCGGGGCGAGGGCGGGGGCATAGTCTGTGGGCCATGTCCATCGTCACCCGTCTCGCCCGCCTCGCGTCGTCGCCCCAGGGCCGTCAGCTCGCCCAGCGCGCCATGCAGGCCGCCAAGGACCCGAAGACCCGCCAGCAGATCGACGAGGTCCGCCGCCGCGTGGCCTCGCGCGGGCGCAAGCCCTAGGCGCCCGCGGCCCCGCCGCAACCCCGCGCGCGCCGTCGTGTTCCGACGGCGCGTGCGCACCTTGACCGGACTCCTCGCGCTCGTCGCGCTCCTGGCCCTCGCGGCCCCCGCGGCGGCCTCCCCGTCGCAGACGGTGACCTTCGAGGCGCCGCGCGACCTGCTCGACCCCGCCCGCCGCGACGCCGCGCTGCGCGAGATCGACAGCCTCGGCGTCCGTGCCCTGCGCGTCGTCCTCTACTGGAACACCGTCGCCCCGAACCGCGACCGCGCTCGGCGCCCCGCCTTCGACCCGCGGGACCCCGCCGCCTACGCGTGGGGGCAGTACGACGCGCTGCTCGCCGCGGCCGCCGCCCGGGGCTGGTCCGTGCACCTCACCCTCTCGGGCCCCGTCCCGACCTGGGCCACGCGGGCGCGGCGCGACAAGGTCACCCGGCCCGATCCCGCCCTGTTCCGCGCCTTCGCCGAGGCGGCCGGCCGCCGCTTCGGCGCGCAGGTCGACCTCTGGTCGATCTGGAACGAGCCGAACCACCCCGGCTTCCTGCGCCCCCAGTTCGCCCGCGGCGGGCGCGCGATCTCCCCGGGCCTGTACCGCCAGCTCTTCCAGGCCGGGCGCGCCGGGCTCGAGGCGGCCGGCCAGGGCGGCGACCGGATCGTGGCCGGGGAGACCGCGCCGCGGGGCACGGGGTCGGTCGTGGCGCCGCTGCGGTTCCTGCGCGGGATGCTCTGCCTCGACGGCCGCTACCGCCGGCGCGGGCGGGGCTGCCGGCGCCTCGACGCCGACGGCTACGCGCACCACGCCTACACGACCCGTCTCGGGCCCTTCTTCGTCCCGCCCCAGCGCGACCACGTGACGATCGGCGTCCTCGAGCGCCTCGTGGGCGCGCTCGACCGGTCCGCGCGGGCCCGCGCCCTGCGCCGCGGGCTTCGCGTCTACCTCACGGAGTTCGGCATCCAGTCCTTCCCGGACCGGCTGCTGGGCGTCCCCCTGCGCCAGCAGCCCGAGTTCTACGCCATCTCGGAGCGCATCGCCCGGGGCAACCGGCGCGTCGCGAGCTTCTCCCAGTACCTCCTGCGCGACGACCCGGCGACCCGCCGCGGCCTCTACGGCGGGTTCGAGTCCGGCCTGCGCCGCGCGAACGGCCGGGCGAAGCCCGCCCTGGCGGGCTTCCGGCTCCCGCTCGCGGTCCGGCGCCGGCGCGGCGCGGTGTCCATCTGGGGGATGGCGCGGCCGGCGACGGCGCCCACCGTCGTCGAGCTCGAGGTCAGCGATCGCGGCCGGCGCTTCCGGCGCCTGCGCAGGGTCCGCACCGACGCACGGGGCTCGTTCGTCGTGCGCGGGGCCGACCGGCGCGGACGCCGCTGGCGGCTGCGCTGGCGCGCGCCCAACGGCACGCGCTACACGGGACCGCCGATTCGCGCGTACCGCTGAGCCCAGCGTGGTAGCCAGGGCCGCGTGGCCCAGCAGCTCTGGCTCCTGCGGCACGGCGAGGCGGAGCCCAAGACCGCCCGGGCCGATCGCGAGCGCCGCCTGACCCCCCGCGGAGAGGACCAGTCGCGGGCGGCCGGACGGGCCTTCGCCGCGCTCGGGCTGACCTTCGGCCTCGTCGTCACGAGCCCGAAGGCCCGCGCCCTCGACACCGCCCGGCTGGCCTGCGCCGAGCTCGGCCTGGAGCCCGTGGTCGACGAGGCGCTGGCGGACGACCTCGGGCGCGACGAGGCGCTCGCCTTCCTCGGCGCGGGGGCCGATGACCGGCCCGTCCTCCTCGTCGGCCACAACCCCGACCTGCCCCAGCTCGTCCACGACCTCACCGGCGCGCGGGTCGAGCTCAAGAAGGGCGGCGTGGCCGGGGTGCAGCTCAGGGGACGCGCCCAGGGCGAGCTCGTCGCGCTCCTGCGCCCGCGCGAGCTCCAGCGTCTGCGCTAGGCGCTCGAGCCCGGCACCGCGGGCGCGCGGCTACAGGTCGGTGGAGGGCGTCCCCTGATCCCCGTAGTAGCCCGCGAGCTGCTCGCGGAAGGCGGGGTCGCGCTGGGCCATCTCCTCGACCGCCGGCGCGTTCTTGACGTCGTCCTTCGTGCGGTCGAGCTCGATGCGCCGGCCGTCGCGGTCGACGTGCCGCACCACCCCGGCGGGGATGACGACCGTCTTGCTCAGCAGGGTGCCGCCCGTCTCCACGATGAGGTAGCTCTCACCCGCCCCGTAGGTCGCGTCGCTGACCGTGCCGATCGACCCGTCGGTCGCCTCCACGTCGAAGCCGACGAGGTCCTCCGTGTCCTGCGCCCCGGCGCCGCCGCCCGAGCTGGACTGCAGGCCCCTGTTCGCGGTGGGCTCCAGGGAGTCCCGGAACGTGAAGAAGTCGCTCATGTCACATACCTCCTTTGCGGGGAGGGCTACCACCCGGAGCGGGCTCCCAAGCGCTCTTGGGGCCCTCGCGTTCAGAGCGCCTTCGCGGTGGCCCGGGCGGCCACGAGCACGGGGTCGAACACGGGACTGAAGGGGGGCGCGTAGGACAGGTCCAGCAGCGAGATCTCGTCCACCGGCATCCCCGTCCACACGCACGTCGCGAGGACGTCGATGCGCTTCGCGGCCCCCTCGACGCCGACGATCTGCCCGCCGAGCAGCCTGCCCGTCCCGGCCTCGGCCACGAGCTTGACCCAGATCGGCCCGGCGCCCGGGAAGTAGCCCGAGCGGGTCTGGTGGCGGATCGTGGCGGCGGCGACCTCGAGGCCGGCGGCCTCGGCCTCGGCCTCCGTGATGCCCGTCCGGCCCACCTCGTACTTCGCGATGCGCGAGACCGCCGTGCCGATCACCCCCGGGAAGCGCGCGTCGCCCCCGGCGGCGTTCGTGCCGGCGATCCGCCCCTGCTTGTTGGCGTGGGTGCCGAGCTGGACGTTCGCGGGGCGCCCGAGCACGCGGTGGTGGCTCTCCACGCAGTCGCCCGCGGCGAACACGCCGTCGTGCCCCGGGCAGCGCTGCCCGTCGTCGACGCAGATCGCGCCCGTGTCCCCGATGGCCAGGCCCGCCGCCTCGGCCAGGCCGACCTCGGGCCGGGCCCCGGCGCCGATGACGACGTGGTGGGCGGGCAGCTCCCCGTGCTCCGTGCGCACGGCGACGGGGCGGCCCGCGCCGTCCGTCACGACCTCCTCGACGCAGGTCGAGAGCGAGACCCGGATCCCGTGGGCCTCGACGCCGTCCTGCACGTGGGCGGCCATGTCCTTGTCGATGGAGCCGAAGACCTGGTCGGCCTGGTCGACCACGGTCACCGCGAGCCCGTGGTTCACGAGGTTCTCGGCCATCTCGAG
>JALYMR010000207.1 GCA_030773615.1 Actinomycetota bacterium | reverse complement strand
GCGGCCTCGGCCGCCTCCGTCAGCGCCCACCCCGCCTGCACCCGCTCGGCCAGCAGCCGCCGGCTGGCTGGACACGTCTTGGCGTTGCCATGCAATGTCATTCCGGGCTCTCCTCGGTCAGGTTGCGCGACTCGCAACCCGCAGCCTCCGAGGAGGCCCGGACGTAACAAGACTCCTGCCGCCTACATCTAGTCCGTGCGTCCGAGGGTGACCACCGCGAGCGCGGCGACGCCCTCGCCCCGGCCGACGAACCCCATCCCCTCCCCGGTGCTGGCCTTCACGTTCACGCGCTCGGTCAGGACCCCGAGCGCCGTGGCCAGGTTCGCCCGCATCGCGTCGCGGTGCGGGCCGAGCGTCGGGCGCTCCATGAGGACGGTCGCGTCGACGTGGACCACCGCGCGCGCGCCGAGCAGCGGCAGGACCGAGCCGAGCAGCTCGAGCGAGTCGGCGCCCCGGAAGCGGGGGTCGGTGTCCGGGAACTGCTCGCCGATGTCGCCCAGGCCCGCGGCCCCGAGCAGGGCGTCGATGACGGCGTGGGTGAGGACGTCGGCGTCCGACCAGCCCTCGAGCCCGCGGTCGTGCTCGAGGCGCACGCCGCCGAGGATCAGCGGCCGGCCCTCCACCAGGCGATGGGAGTCCCAGCCGATGCCGGTGACGATCACCCGATGGGCTCCAGCCGCCGCTCGCGCCGGTCGAAGGTCGCGAGCTCGGTGACCCCGAGGCGCTCGAGCGTCTCGAGCGCCTCCTCGTAGCGGAACCCGACCTGCCCGGGCTCGTGCGCGTCGCTCGACAGGGCGATGGGGCAGCCCGCCTCGAGGCACAGCTCGAGGAACGGCAGCGCGGGGTAGAGCTCGCCGACCGGCTTGCGCAGCCCGGCGGTCGACACCTCGATTGCCGGGCGCGCCTCGGCGATCCCGTCCATCGCCCGCATGTAGAAGCGCCGCAGGTCGCCCTCCGGCCGCGGGCGCCGGGGGCCCCACACCTTCACGAGGTCGGGGTGGGCGAGGATGTCGAACAGGCCGGTGCGGGCCGCCTCGCCGAGCGTCTCGAAGTAGCGCTTCCAGACCTCCTCGGGGCGATGGCCGCGCGCGTCCCAGATGTCGTAGCGCTCGAAGTCGACCATGTGCTCGCCGAGGAAGTGCACCGAGCCGATGACGTAGTCCCAGTCGCGGCCCTCGAGCAGCGTGGCCAGCCGGTCCTCGCGCCCGGCGAGGAAGTCGGCCTCGATGCCGACCCGCAGGTCGGTCTCCTCGCGCAGAAAGGCGACGTAGGCGTCGAGGTCGTCGCGAGCGAAGTCGCGCCACAGGGGGTGCTGCCAGACGTCGAGGGCCTGCGCGAAGCGGTACAGGTGCTCCGAGGCGCCGAGCTCCGTGATGCCGTGCTCCTCGGCCGTCGCGCGGTAGCGCTCCGCGTTGGCCGCGGTGAACGCCTCCTCGGCGCCGCCGGGGTGGTCGTCCCGGCGCAGGTGCAGGTGGTAGTCGGTCAGCATGGGTGGCGGGCGGTCGATGGTACGCCCTGGCGTCACCGCGCCGGAGGGCGCGGTGCGCCGAGCGCGTCCGGGCGGGCCATCCGGATCCGCGCGGCCACGGCCGCGGGGCGCTCGCCCGCCGTGCTCAGGACGAGGTCGGCGCCGGGCAGGCCGGGCATGTTCGCCGCAAGCTCCCGGAGCGCTCGATGAGCCCGGGCAGGTTCGGCCAGCCCTCGGGCTCGCGTTCGCGCAGGCGCCTCGCGAGGGTGGCCGTGGGCGCCTCCAGGCGCACGACGAGGTGCTGCTCGGCGCCCACGGCATCGAGCAGCGCGGCCAGCCCGGCCTCCGTCTCGATCGTGTCGGCGACGAGCAGAAGGCGGTGACCCGCCTCGCGATGCAGCCCGCAGACGACCTTCGCGTGGTGCCGCCGCCGCTCGCCGTCGGGTCCGGGACAGGCCCAGGCGAGCGCCTCGACCTTGATCGCGGCGTACGGGACCCCGTCGGCCTCGAGGGCGTCGGCGAGGGCGGTCAGCACGGCGGTCTTGCCGACCCCGGGCGGTCCGGTCAGCACGAGGGCGAACAGGGATGACGCCCGGCTGCCCACCCGGCGCTCGCGCCCCCTCGCGGCGATCAGCTCAGCCGACGGCGACACCCGCCGAAGGTACGCCCGCCGGCAGGCCCGGCGGCTCCGGGCGCCCCGGGGCGCGTCCCTCGCGCGGGTGGGAGCAGATGGGAGCACATGCGCTCCCATCTGCTCCAGCTGGATGGGGAACACCGCCCCGCCGGACCGCGGGCCGGCGGGAGCCCCCGCTCCGCGACGCTGGCCCTGCGGCCCCGGACCGCGCCCTCAGCCCTCGCCGCGCTCGCGGAGCAGGAGCTCGGCCACACGCAGGTCGTGCGCGGTGGTCACCTTGAGGTTGGCGGGGGAGGACGGGACGACGCGGACCGTCCCCCCGCGGGCCTCGACGAGGCTCGCGTCGTCCGTCGCGGCGGCGAGCACCGCCTCGTCCTGGTCCAGCGCGGCCTCGAGGACGGCGCGCCGGAAGGCCTGCGGGGTCTGCGCCGCCCACAGCGCCGACCGGTCGAGGGTGACCCGGACGACGCCGCCCTCGGCCACCTTGACCGTGTCGGCCAGCGGGGCGGCGGCCACGGCCGCATCGGCCCCGTCGAGGGCGGCGAGGGTCGCCGCGAGCGCCTCGGGGGTGACGAGCGGGCGCGCGGCGTCGTGCACGATGACGGGGTCGCCCGGGGCGGCGCGCAGGGCGGCGCGCACGGAGAGCGAGCGATGCGCGCCGCCGGGGACCCCCAGCG
>JALYMR010000206.1 GCA_030773615.1 Actinomycetota bacterium | reverse complement strand
GCGCCGGCCGGCGCCCCCGAGCTCGCCCGCGTCGCCTCGGCGCCCATGGCCGCCCTCGTGCGGGCGACGAACGTGCCCTCGGACAACTACCTGGCCGAGATGCTGCTCAAGGGCCTCGGGGCGCGCTTCAGCGGGCGGGGCAGCACCCTCGCGGGCGCCGCCGTGGCCGCGGCGACGATGCGCGGGCTGGGCGCGGCGCCGCGGATCGCCGACGGCTCCGGGCTCTCGCGGGCCAACCGCACCTCCCCCCGCGACGTCGTCCGGCTGCTCGAGGCGATGCCCGCGCAGAAGACGGGCGGCGCGTTCCTGCGCTCGCTGCCCGTCGCCGGCCGGACGGGCACCCTGCGCCGCCGCATGCGGGGCACGCCGGCCGCCGGTGCGTGCCGGGCGAAGACGGGCACCCTCCTCGGGGTCAGCGCGCTCGCCGGCTACTGCCGCACGCGCGCGGGTGGCGACGTCGCCTTCGCCTTCCTCATGAGCTCCGTGAGCGTCTTCGGCGCCCGCGCCGTCCAGGACCGCATGGCCCGGACGCTCGCCGCCTACGACGGCGGCGACCTGCCCTAGAGCGGGCGCACCGCGCCCGGCTCCCTAGCCCTCCCCGCGGATCCCCGTCGGCTCGACGTAGGGTCGGCCCCGCCCCACCGGCGCGCGCTCGAGCGCGTCGCGCAGCACGGGCTGCTGCAGGCCGGCGACGTCGTCGCCCTCGAGCGCCGACTCGATCTGGACCGCCGTGCCGCCGCGCTGGCGCCGGACCCGGCCGGTGACCTCGAGGCGCTCGCCGGGCTCGACCTTCAACGCCTCGCTGGGGGCCGCATCGACGAACACGGCCGCCTCGCCGGCCGCGAGCACGAAGCCCGCCTCGCCCATTGGGTAGCCGCGCCCGGTCAGCCGCACCTCGTCGCGCGGAGCCACCCGGCCCGCGGCCACGTCGGCGAGCGACGGCTCGCCCGCCGGCGGCTCGTCCTCGCCGCCGCCGCAGGCGGCGGGCAGGAGGGCGAGGGCGGCGACGAGGGCGACCGGGGCAACACACCGCATCGCGCGCGCCCTACCCGTCGAGGAGCGCGCGCAGCCCCGGCTCGTCGAGCACGGCGACCCCGAGGCGCTCCGCCTTCTCGAGCTTCGAGCCCGGCGAGTCCCCGGCCACGACGTAGTCGGTCTTCTTCGAGACCCCGGAGGTCACGCGCCCGCCCGCGGCCTGGATGCGCTCCGTGGCCTCCTCCCGGGTGAGCTCGGGGAGCGTCCCCGTGAGCACGAAGGTCCTCCCCGCGAGCGGGCCCTCGCCCGGCGGGCCGCCCTCGACCTCCATGCGCACCCCCTGGGCGCGCAGGTCGGCGAGCAGCTCGCGCATGTCGGGCTCCGCGAGCTGCTCGTGGATGCGCTGGGCCATCTTCGGCCCCACCCCGGGCGTGTCCACGATCGCCTCGGGGTCGGCGGCGAGCAGGGCGTCGATCGTCCGGAACTGCTGGGCGAGGTTGCGCCCCGTGACCTCGCCGACCTCCTCGAGGCCGACCGCGAAGAGCACGCGGCCGAACGGGCGCTCCTTCGAGGCCTGGACGTTGTCCACCGTGCGCCGCGCGGACAGCGCGCCGAAGCCCTCGAGCTCGGCGAGATGCTCGGGCTCGAGGCGGTAGAAGTCGGCCGCGGTGCTCACGAGGCCGGTCTGCTGGAGCTGGGCCACCTGCTTCTCGCCGAGGCCGTCGATGTCCATCGCCCCGCGCGACACGAAGTGCTTGAGCAGCTGCCACTGGCGCCCGGGGCACAGGCGGTTCGGGCAGCGGGTGAACACGGAGCCCTCGGGCTTCACCGTCGGCGTGCCGCAGGACGGGCAGCGCTCGGGGGGCCGCACGGGGGGCGAGCGGTCCGAGCGCTCGGCGGCGTGCGGCGCCGGGGAGAGGACCTGGGGGATCACGTCGCCGGCGCGCAGGACGATGACGTCGTCGCCCGGGCGGATGTCCTTGCGCGCGACGTCCTCCTCGTTGTGCAGCGTGGCCACCTTCACCGTGACGCCGCCGACGTGGACGGGCTCGAGCATGGCGAAGGGGTGCAGGTCGCCGAACTTGCCCACGTTCCAGGCCACGTCGTGCAGGCGGGTAACCCTCGTCGTGGGCGGGAACTTCCAGGCGATGGCCCAGCGGGGGTCGCGTCCCACCGTCCCCAGGCGGCGCTGGAGCTCGAGGTCGTCGACCTTCACGACCACCCCGTCGATCTCGAAGTCGAGCGCCCCCCGACGCTCCTGCCAGGCCAGGCACTGGGCGACCACCTCGTCCTCGCCCTCGAGCACCCGCACGTCGCCGCTGACCCGGAAGCCGTGCTCGCGCAGCCAGGCGAGGGCCTCGGAGTGCCGGGCGAAGCTCAGGCCCTCGACCGTCCCGACCGCGTAGCAGTACAGGGAGAGCGGCCGCTCGGCGGCGAGCCTGGGGTCGAGCTGGCGGATCGTCCCCGCGGCGGCGTTGCGCGGGTTCATGAAGGTCGACAGGCCCGCCCCGGCGCGACGCTCGTTGAGCGCGGCGAAGTCCGACAGCGACATGTAGACCTCGCCGCGCACCTCGAGCAGGAGCGGGGCGTCGGGCACGTGGAGCGGCAGCGCCGGGATCGTGCGCAGGTTGTGGGTGACGTCCTCGCCCACCTCGCCGTTGCCCCGCGTGGCCCCGCGCTCGAGCACGCCGTCGCGGTAGAGCAGGGAGATGGCCAGCCCGTCGATCTTCGGCTCGGCGACGAACGTGAACTGCGGGTCCTCGATGCCCTCCCGCGCGAGGTGGGAGCGCATCCGGGCCACCCACGCCCGCAGCTCCTCCTCCGAGCGCGCGTTGGCCAGGGAGAGCATGGGCAGCGCGTGGCGGACCTTCGCGAGCTCCGACACGGGCTCGCCCCCCACCCGCTGGGTCGGGGAGTCCGGGCCGGCGAGCTCGGGGTGCTCCGCCTCGAGCACGCGCAGCTCGTCGAGCAGCGCGTCATACTCGTCGTCGCCGATCTCGGGGTCGTCGAGGACGTAGTAGCGGTGGGCGTGGTGGCGCAGGGCCTCGCGCAGCTCCGTCGCGCGGCGCCGGACCTCCGGCGCGACGGCCACGGGCTACACCTCCCGGGCGGCCGGCGCGAGCAGCCGCGCGAGGTCGCGCTGCTCGAGGGCGGAGATCCCGGCGGCGTCGGTGAGGTCGAAGTGCACGGGGGTGACGGCGATCCGCCCGGCGGCCACCGCCGCGAGGTCCGTCCCCGGCTCGTCCTCGAAGCCGTGGTCGGAGCCGTAGATCCAGTAGCGCCCGCCCTCCCCGTCGGGCTTGCCCTCCACCTTGAGCTCGTCGCGGTAGATCCGCTTGCCCAGCCGGGTGACCTGCACCGCCTCGGGGCGCCGGGCGGGGCAGTTCACGTTGAGCAGGGTGCCCTCGCGCAGGCCCACCTCGTCGAGCTCGTCGACCACCCGCGCCGTGAACGCGGCGGCGTGGGAGAAGTCGAAGATTTCCCCCATGCGGAAGTCCATCTCCCCGGCGGTGGACTGCTGGGAGACCGCGATCGCCGGCAGGCCGAGCAGGACGCCCTCGAACGCCGCCGCGACGGTGCCCGAGTAGGTGACGTCGTCGCCCAGGTTCGCGCCGTGGTTGATGCCGGAGACCACGATCTCGGCGGTGAACCCCTCGACGAGCCCGAGCGCGGCCAGGCGCACGCAGTCGACGGGCGTGCCGTCGGTCGCGAAGCCGTGGGTGCCGTCCCCGAAGTCGACCTGCTGCACCCAGAGGGGTCGCCGGGTGGTGATCGAGCGGGCGATGGCGGAGCGGTTGCCGTCGGGGGCGATGACGGCGAGCTCGACGTCGGGGACCTCGAGCAGCGCGCGGCGCAGGGCCTGCAGGCCCTCGGCCTGGATGCCGTCGTCGTTCGTGAGCAGGACGCGCATCGTGGGGCCCGCAGTCTAGGACCGCCTCGTTGGAAAGCACCCTGGACACGGCCGCTGCTGAACCGCCGCGATCATGTTCGGCGTCGTCGCCGTCATCGCGCTCGGGCGTCGCCACAGCGCGACGATCGAGACGATCGGCGGGCTCGGCGACGAGCGGACGCGGTCCCTGTACACCCGGGCGTAGCGCCGCCACCGCCACCGTCCTGTCCTTCGTCATCGTGGGCTGGTGGCTCGTCACCGTCGTCCGGGGCGAGCCGAACGACACCCTGTCGGTCCTCGGCGCCGTGTTCGCCGTGACCTTCCTCGGCGCCTGCCTCGTGCTCCAGCGCCGGGCGTGAAGCCCGCAAGCCGCTAGTCGGCGACGTCCACCCGCGCGAGCGCCAGCCCGTGCGGGGGCGCGGTCGGCCCGGCCGCGGCCCGGGGCGCGCCGCGCAGCAG
>JALYMR010000205.1 GCA_030773615.1 Actinomycetota bacterium | reverse complement strand
GGCGTGGGACGCCCGCGGCGAAGCGAGCGACCCTGGCGCCCGCCGCCCTGCGGCCCGACGACGGGGTGGGTGCGGGGCAGCACGAGGAGCTCGTCGTCGCCCGCCGTGGCGGCGACCACGGTGTGGGCCACCAGGCCGAGGGGGTCCGTCACCACGACGCGCGGCGGGCCGAGGCGGCGCCGCCCGCGGCGCGCGAAGCGCGCCTGCACCCGCACCCGCGCGTGGCGCCGACCCGGGCGCACGGGCGCGGGCGCGGCGAGCAGCGGGTCGTGCAGCGCACCGCCGGGCAGCGCCACCCGCGCCCGCACGTCGAGGTGGACGCGGAGGGGCTCGTCCTCCACGACGCGGCGCACCTCGACGCGGCGCACGACGCGAAGCCCCCGCGCGGCGAGCAGCACCCAGGCGAGGGCGGCCAGGGCGAGCAGGACGAGGACGACGGCGGGCACCCAGAGCGGCTCGGCGTCGAAGAGCAGGGCGCAGGCCGCGAGCACGAGGGCGAGGGAGAGCGCGGGCGCCGCGCCCCGCAGGTCGAGACCGCCATCCGCGTCCGTTGCCGCGCCGCCCCGCCTCACAGCGCAGGCACGGCGGCGACGGCGTCGTCGACGACCTCGTCGCCCGTCGCCTCCAGCGCCTCGGGCGCGAGCACGAGGCGGTGGGCGAGCACGGCCCGGGCCAGGGCCTGCACGTCGTCGGGAAGGGCGTGGTCGCGGCCGTGCAGGAGGGCGCGCGCCTTCGCGGCGCGCAGGAGCATGAGCCCGGCCCGCGGGGACGCCCCGAGCTCCGTCCGCGAGTCGTCGCGGGTGCGCACGAGCAGCTCGACGACGTACCGGCGCAGGGGCTCGGACGCCCGCACGCGGCGGGCGGCCTCTACCGCGCCGAGCACGGCGGCGGCGTCGGCCACCGGCTCGAGCTCGGCGACCCGGTCGCCCGTCTCGTGGGCGGCGAGCATGTCGACCTCGGCGCGGGCGGTCGGGTAGCCCAGCGAGAGGCGGACCATGAAGCGGTCGACCTGGGCCTCGGGCAGCGGGTAGGTGCCCTCGAACTCCACGGGGTTCTGGGTGGCGAGGACGAGGAACGGGCGCGCGAGCTCGTGCGTGTAGATGTCGACCGTCACCCGGCGCTCCTGCATGCACTCGAGCAGCCCGGACTGCGTCTTGGGCGACGCGCGGTTGACCTCGTCGACGAGCACGACGTTGGCGAAGACCGGCCCGGGGCGGAACTCGAAGCGGTCCTCGCGCTGGTTGAACACGTTCGTGCCCACGACGTCGGCCGGGAGGAGGTCGGCCGTGCACTGCACGCGGGCGAACTCGAGGGCGAGCGAGCGGGAGAGCGCCCGGGCGAGGGTCGTCTTGCCCACCCCGGGGAGGTCCTCGATGAGCACGTGGCCCTCGGCCACGAGCGCCACCAGGAGGTGCTCGACGACCTCGGGGCGCACCTCCACGCCGGCGGTCACGTTCTGCGCGATGCGCCGCCCGAGCGCGACGGCGGCGGTGACGTCGTCGGGCTCGACGCGGTCGAGCTGCGAGCTGTCCACCTAGTGGCCCATCCCACGACGGACCACTAGCGGGGCGCCCCCGCGGGGCGCGCGGCACGCAGGCGGACGACCTCGGCGAGCACGGCGCGGGCGACCTGCGCCTTCGCGGCGCGGGGGACGTGGCGCTCGCCGTCGGCGGTGACGATGGTGACCTCGTTGTGGCCGGCGTCGAAGCCGATGTCACGCCGGCCCACGTCGTTGACCACCACCGCGTCGAGGCCCTTGCGGCGCAGCTTCTCGCGGCCGTACGCGAGCGCCCCCTCCCCCGTCTCGGCGGCGAAGCCGACGAGGGTCTGGTCCGCCCGGCGGGTGGCCGCAAGGCCGGCGAGCACGTCCGGGGTGCGCTCGAGCGCGACGTCGAGGCGCTCCTGGCCCTCGAGCTTCTTGAGCTTGCCCTCGTGGCGCTCGGCGGGGCGGAAGTCGACGACCGCCGCGGCCATGACGAGCACGTCGGTGGCGGCGAAGGCCTCCGCGCACGCCGCCTGGAGCTCCGCGGCCGTCTCCACGTCGACGACGCGCACGCCGGGGTGGCGCGGGAGGGCGACGTTGGCGGCCACGAGGGTGACCTCGGCGCCCTGCTCGGCGGCGGCCTCGGCGACCGCGAAGCCCATGCGCCCGCTCGAGCGGTTGCCGATGAAGCGCACCGCGTCGATGGGCTCGCGGGTGCCCCCCGCGGTCACGAGCACGCGCAGGCCCACGAGGTGGTCGCCCGGCGCGGGCCCGGCGGCGTCGGCGCCGGCGGCGGGCGGGGTCAGGGCGGCCTCCACGGCCTGCAGGAGCGCCTGGGGCTCGGGGAGCCGGCCCGCCCCCCACTCCCCCTCGGAGGCGAGGCGGCCCACGCCGGGGTCGAGGACGACCACGCCGCGCTCGCGTAGGACGCGCACGTTCGCGCGCGTGGCCGGATGGGCCCACATCCGGTCGTTCATCGCCGGGGCCACGAGGACGGGGCAGGCCGCCGCGAGCGCCGCGCTCGTGAGCAGTCCGTCGGCCAGCCCGTAGGCGAGCTTGGCCAGCGTGTTCGCCGAGCAGGGGGCGACGAGGAAGGCGTCCGCGCCCTCCACGAGGGCGAGGTGGCTCAACGGCTCGCGGTCGGGGAGCGGGTCGCCGGGGAAGGCGCCCCGCGCGGGGTCGCGCTCGAACTCGTCGACGAGCACCGGCGCGCCGGTCAGGGCGGCGAAGGACGCCGCCCCCACGAAGCGCTGGCTCGTGGGCGTCTGCACCACGCGCACGGCGTGGCCGGCCCGGGTCGCGTGACGCACGACCTCGAGGGCCTTGTAGGCGGCGATGCCCCCCGAGACGCCGAGGAGGAGCCGGGCCACCGGGGCGCTACCGGTACTGGTACTTCAGCTTGCCCGCCGCGGTCTCCTCGAGCGCGATGGTCAGGTAGTTCTTCGACCCCGTCTCGACCATCGGCGGCGGGAACTCGTCGAACGTCCCCTCGCCCAGGTTGTGGTAGTACGAGTTGATCTGGCGCGCACGCTTCGCGGCGACGATCACCGAGGCGTAGTTCGAGTCGACCTGCTGGAGGAGCCGGTCGATGCGGGGGGAGATCATGCCGCTGATGCTAGTGCGCGGCGCACGACGCCCTCGAGCGCGTCGACCGCCTCCTCGAGCCGGTCGTTCACGACGACCTCGCCGAACTCCCGCTGGGCGCCGAGCTCCCGCTCGGCGACCGTCAGGCGGCGCTCGACCTGCTCCGGGGCGTCCGTCCCGCGCCCGACGAGCCGGGCGCGCAGCGCGTCCGGCGAGGGCGGCGCGATGAACACCTGCAGCGCGTCCGGGAGCGCCTCGCGCACCTGACGCGCGCCCTGGACCTCGATCTCGAGCACGACGGGGCGCCCCGCGGCGAGCCGGGCCTCGAGCTCGGAGCGCAGCGTGCCGTAGCGCCGGCCGGAGTACTCCGCGTGCTCGACGAAGTCACCCGCGGCCAGGCGCCGGTCGAACTCCTCGTCGGAGAGGAACCAGTAGTGCTCGCCGTCGGCCTCGCCGGGGCGCGGTGGACGGGTGGTGGCCGACACGGCGAGCTCGAGCTCCGGGATGCGCACGAGCAGGTGGCGGATCAGCGTCCCCTTGCCGACGCCGGAGGGGCCGGTGATGACGACGAGCCGCGCCACGCGCCGGTCGGCCGGGCGTGCTAGCGGCGCAGCAGGGCGACGAGCTCCCCGCGCTGGCGGTCGGAGAGGCCCCCGACCGTCTTGTTCGGCGACACCCGGCACTGCCCGAGGACCTTGTGGACCTTCACGCGCCCGTACTTCGGCACCGCGAGCAGCAGCTCGGAGACCTTCGCCGTGTGGATCCACTCCGGGGCGTCGAGGAGCAGCGCGTCGATGCCGACGCGCCCTCCCTTGAGGTCGCGCTTGAGCTGGGCGCGCCGGGTGCGGATCTCGTTGGCGCGCTGCAGGGCGTCCATCCGCTGGGCAAGGGACCGTTCTGGGGCCATGGACTGCTTCGTCACGGTGTTCGTGGCCGGGCTCATCGGGCGGCGAGTCTACACCTCGCCTCGGCGGCGACACCCCCCGCTCCAGAAAAGATCGTTCGACGTCGACCCGAGCTTGAGACACGTCGAGGGACGTCGAGGAAAACCAGCGTTTTGCAGGGCATTCGCGGTCGGGCGCGTGTCGCATTTTGCGCCTCTACCCCCGTCTGGAGACTGGGGCGGGGACACCGGTCCCCACCGCGTCCTGCACCCGCACGAAGCCCTCGGCGCGGGCCCTGCGGGCGAGCCCGGCAGCGATCCTGGAGGGGGTCAGCGGGCCTCCGAAGACGAAGCCCGTGTAGAGCTGCACGAGGGTCG
>JALYMR010000204.1 GCA_030773615.1 Actinomycetota bacterium | reverse complement strand
CGCCGGGGCGGCGTCGAGCACGACGCCGATCGTCACCGGGCCCCGGGGCGCCGGTGGGCGCGTCGCGCCCTCCCGGCCGCAGCCGGCCAGCGAGGTTGCGAGCGCGAGGACGACCCCCGCGACGACGGGGCGCGGGCCGCGCACGGGCGCTGCGCCTACCCGGCCAGGGGCCGCGCGTCGACGGGCTGGGTGACCTCGGCGGGCGCGGGCGGGGCGAGCGCGCCGTTGCGGTCCTGCGGCCGGCCGGGCTGCCACGCGACGAGGGGCGACATCTCCCCGCGGCGGCCGTTGACCGCGCGGTAGCCCAGCGCGTGCTCGGCCTGGAGCATCTTGTGGATCTGGGTCGTGCCCTCGTAGATGATCGGGGCGGTGGCGTTGCGCAGGTAGCGCTCCACGCCGACCTCGGCCGCGTAGCCCGCGGCGCCGTGGATGCGCACGGCGGCCTGGGCGGCGCGGAAGGCGGCCTCCGTCGCGTGCACCTTGGCCAGGCTGGTCTCGCGCGAGCTGCGCCGGCCCTGGTCCTTCAGCCAGGCGGCCTGCATCACGAGCAGCTTCGACGTCTCGTAGCCCTCGACCATGTCGAAGATGAGGTCCTGGACGAACTGGTTGCGCCCGATGGGCTGGCCGAAGGCCCGGCGCTCGTTCGCGTAGGCCAGGGACCGCTCGAGGCAGGCGCGCACGACGCCGACGGCGCCCGCGGCGACCGTGAAGCGGCCCTGGTCGAGGCCCGCCATCGCGATCTCGAAGCCCTGGCCCTCCTCCCCGAGGCGGTGCTCGGCGGGCACCTCGCAGCCCGTGAAGAAGAGCTCGCCCGTGTTGCCCGCCCACACCCCGAGCTTGGCCTCCGTCGTGCGTGCCTCCACGCCGGGGGCGTCGAGCTCGACGACGAAGGCGCTGATGCCGCGGTGCCCGGCGGCCGGATCCGTCTTCGCGAAGACGAGGGCGTGGTCGGCCACCGCCGCGTAGGAGATGCCCGAGGCGGGCTCGGACGTGGCCGCCCTGCGCAGCGAGTTGAGGCCCACGTGTACGGAGATGAGGGTGCGGAAGGCGGCCTCGCCGCGCTCGATCTCCTCGCACACGAGCGCCTCGGTGACGAAGTCGAGGCCCGCCCCGCCGTACGCCTCGGGCACGACAACGCCGAGCAGCCCCAGGTCCGCCATGCCCTCGATCACCCCACGGTCGAGCCGGTGCGCCTGGTCGTTCGCGACCGCGTGGGGGAGGATCCGCTCGTCGACGAACCTCCGCACGGTCTCCTGGACGTCGCGCTGCAGGTCGGAGAGGGAGAGGTCCATCGGCGCGTCCGGACGCTACCAAGGGGGCACGGGTAGCCTCGTCACATGGCCAAGGTGCGCGACCGCATCGACGACCGGCTCGCGGGCTGGATCGCCCGCCAGCCCATGTTCTTCGTGGCCACGGCGCCGCTCGCCGCGGACGGTCACGTCAACCTCTCGCCGAAGGGCCCCATGGGGACGTTCGGCGTGCTCGACCCCGGCCGGGTGGCCTACCTCGACGTGGTGGGCAGCGGCGCCGAGACCGTCGCGCACCTGCGCGAGAACGGTCGCATCGTGATCATGCTCTGCGCCTTCGAGGGCCCGCCCCGCATCGTGCGCCTGCACGGGCGCGGGGATGTCGTGCTGCCCGGCGACCCCCGCTTCGCCGAGCTGCTCGCCGAGCTCGCCCCGCGGGAGACCACGCCGCCCGAGTCGCGGCGGGCCATCGTCCTCGTCGCGGTGGAGCGGGTGTCCGACTCGTGCGGCTACACCGTGCCGCGCATGGACTACGTGGACGAGCGCCCGCACCTCGGCCTGTGGGCCGACAAGAAGCTGCGCACCCAGGGCCCCGACGCGCTCGAGCGCTACAAGGCGCGGGAGAACGAGCGCAGCCTCGACGGCCTGCCCGCGCTCAGCGGCTGACCGTCGCCCGCACGGCCTCGCGGACGGGGCGGACGCCCCCGCGCCTGGTGGACCACCGGACGACCCCGGTCCCTACGCTCGCGGCGGTGACGGTCGCGGAGCTCATCGCCGAGTCCCTCGTCCGGGCCGGCGTCGAGCACGTCTTCGCCGTCATGGGCGACGGCAACCTCGAGCTCCTGGCCGCCCTGGCCGCCCGGGGCGTCGCGGTCGTCGGAGCGCGGCACGAGCAGGGCGCGGTGGCCATGGCCGACGGCTACGCCCGGACGCGAGGCACGGTGGGGGTCTGCTCCGTGACCCAGGGCGCCGGGCTCAGCCAGGTCGGCACGTCGCTGGCCTCCGCCCGGGGGCACGCCGCGCCCGTCCTCCTGCTCGCGGGCGCGCCGCCCCTCGCCGACCAGGGGGCGCCGGACGCGTTCGACCAGCTCGCCTTCGCGCGAGCCTGCGGCGCGACCGCCCAGACCCTCCTGTCCCCGGCGGGCGCGGGGGCCACCCTGCGCGACGCCTACGCCCGCGCGCTGTGGGGCGGCCCCGTCGTACTCGAGGTCCCCACCGACGTGGGCGCCGGCGAGGTCCCCGACCGCCCGCCGCCGGACCTGCGC
>JALYMR010000203.1 GCA_030773615.1 Actinomycetota bacterium | reverse complement strand
CGCTGACCCTGGCCGACCCGCGCCGGCGCGCGACCGCGATGCTCGTGGCGCTCGCGCTCAGCGCCGCCGTCGTCCTCACGGAGGTCGGCGGCGAGATCGCGCGCCGGCCCGCCCTCGCCGCGGTGGGCGTGGTCGCCGGTGCGGTCGTCGTCGTCGCCCTGGCCCTCCTCCTGCGCCGGGCGCCCTCGGCCCTGCCGCTGCTCGTCGTCGGGGCGCTGCCCTTCCGCGTCCCCCTGCCGGTCGGTGGCGGCACCGCGAGCCTGCTCGTGCCGCTCTACGTCGTGATCGCCGCGGGGTGCCTGGCCACCGCGGCCGGCTGGCTCGGGCCCCGCCACGAGCTCCCGCCCGACCGCTGGCGCCGGCGCCTCGAGCTCGCCCTTGCCGCCGTGCTCGTGCTCTACGCCCTCCAGGCCCTGTCCTCGACGGACCCCGGCCAGGCCGTGCGCAACGTCGCGCTGTTCTACGCGCCCTTCGCGCTGCTGTTCCGCCTCGTGCTCGACGTGCCCTGGTCGCGCCGCCTCGTCCTCGGCGCCCTCGGCGTGGCCGCCGGCCTCGCGCTCGTGTTCGCCGCGGTCGGCTACGTCGAGTACGCCACCCGCCACCTCCTGCTCTTCAACCCGAAGGTCATGGCCGCGAACGAGGTCAAGCCCTACTTCCGGGTCAACTCCCTGTTCTTCGACCCGAACATGTACGGCCGCTTCCTGGCCCTGACGATGGTCGGCCTCACCGGCGCGCTGCTCTGGAGCCGGCGGGCCCGCGACGCCGGTCTGCTCGCCGCGGCGCTCCTCGCGCTGTGGGGCGGCCTCGTGCTCTCCCTCTCGCAGTCGAGCTTCGCCGCCCTGCTGCTCGGGCTCGCGGTGCTCGCGGCGCTGCGCTGGCGTGCCCTGCCCGTCGTCCTCGCCGTCGTCGTCGCCGGGGCGGCCGCGGTGGGCCTCGTGGCCGTCGCGCCGCAGGCCCTGCGGCTCGACCCCACCTCCGAGCGCTCGCTGGACCGGGCGACGAGCGGGCGGGTCGACCTCGTGCAGGGTGGCGTGGCGATGTTCCGCGACCGCCCGGTGCTCGGCTTCGGGTCGGGGTCGTTCGCCGAGCGCTATCGCGCCCGGGAGGGGGTGACCTCGGCCACCGGGGCCGCCGCGTCGCACACGATCCCCCTCACCGTCGCCGCCGAGCAGGGCGTCGTGGGGTTCGTGGCCTACCTCGCCCTGCTCTGGGCCACCCTCGGGCTCGCCTTCGCGCGGCTGCGCCGCGCGCTGCGCCGCGACCCCGACGGCGTCGTGCCCGTCGCCCGGGCGGCGCTCGCCGCCATGCTCCTCGCGCTCGTGCTCCACACGCTCGTCTACGCCGCGTTCCTCGAGGACCCGGCCACCTGGGCCCTGCTGGCCCTCGCCGCGGCGCTGCGCGGGGTCCCGCCCGAGCCGGGGCCCGCTGTCCCCGCGGCCGTGCCGCCCGCCGCGGAGCCGGTGCCCGCGCCGGTGCTCTAGCCCGTCGCGCTGGCGCACCGCCGCGGGGGTGGGCGGCACCGGGGACGGGTAGCCCCACTGCGACGTGCAGTACCTCCCCTACTTCATCACCGGCGGCACGCTCCTCGTCGCCCTGCTCGGCGCCGCCGTCACCGGCGAGTGGTGGATCCTCGCCTTCGTGCCCGTCGTGGGCATCCCCTACGTGCTCCTCGACCGCAAGCTCAAGGAGGAGGAGACGCCCGAGGAGCGCCTCGCCGCCGATCCGCCGCCCTAGGCGTCCTCGACGGCGAAGCCGCCCCCGGACGCCCGCACCCGGTGCAGGGCGTCGAAGCCCTCCTCGAGCCGAGGGGGCTCGAAGCGCTTGCGGGTCCCGAGGATCGCCGTCACCGGCACCCGGCGCTCCGGTGGGCGCAGCGCGTTGCGGGCCAGCGCGTCCGCCGCGTCCACCTCGAGCACGAAGCCGATGACCAGGAACCCCGCCGCCCGGGCCGGCTCGACGTAGCGCCGGCGCTCGGCGGCCGTGTGGTTGACCTTGTCCACGACGAAGCGCTGCCCGCCCTCGAGGCAGGCGCCGAGGACGAGCGCCTCACGGTGGCGCGTGCGCAGGAGGTCGAGGCTGATGCGCACATGGGTGTGCAGGAAGCGCTCGACGTAGAAGGTCGTCTTGCCGCTGCCCTGCACGCCGCAGAGGACGACGGCCTCCACCTTCAGCGCCGGGCTCGCAGGCGGTGCAGCGTGACCGAGGCGGAGCCCGCCCGTCGGTCCGAGCGCCGCTCGAAGCGCTCGTCGGCCCCGGCCAGGAAGGCCTCGGACGGCGCGCGCCCCGGGTCCGTGAGCCACACCTCGCCCCGCTGCCCGACGAGCTCGGGCAGGAGCGCCAGGAGCTCGTCGACGTTGCGCCGCTCGTAGAGCACGTCGGAGGCCAGCACGAGGTCCCACGGCCCGCGCGCCACCAGCCCCTCGGCCTGGGCCCACGCGCAGCGCTCCGTCTCGACGCGGACGCCGTTGCGCTCCGCGTTGCGCCGGACGAAGGCGAGCGCGTCCGTCGACCAGTCCGTGGCCAGCGCGCGTCCCCCGGCCAGGGCCGCGGCCACGCTGGGCAGCCCCAGGCCGCAGCCGAGCTCGAGCGTCCGCGCCCCGCGCAGGGCCCGGGCGGCCACCGCGTCGGCCAGCGCGAGGGCGCTCGGCCACAGCTCCGCCCAGTAGGGCAGGTACTCCTCGTGCTCGAAGGCGTCCTCGTCGAGCAGCGCCTCGCTGTCGCGCGGGCGCAGGAGGCGCACCTCGCGCCCGCGCACGGCGACGGTCTCCTCGACGAGGTCCTCGATCACGCGCTCGCCCGCGTGACGTGGCCGGCGATCGCCGCCGCGGTGTCCGGCCGCAGCTCGGCGAAGGACAGGCGCCGGCCGGCCTTCGTGCGCAGGCGCAACACCGCCCTGCGCCGCCGCGGCCAGCTCAGCCGGTGCTCCACGTCGGCGATGGCGCTGAAGCCCAGGGAGCGCACGCGCCCGGTGACCGCGTCGTCGAGCAGCCAGAGCAGGCGCCGGTCCGTGACGGCGAGCACGGCGGCGGGGCTCGCGAAGGTCGAGACCGGGGTGACGACGGTCACCTCCTCGCCGGGCTGCAGGGCGGCGAGGAGCTCGCGGCCCAGGGACCGGCGGACCGCCTCGGGCAGCCAGGTCCCGAGCGG
>JALYMR010000202.1 GCA_030773615.1 Actinomycetota bacterium | reverse complement strand
CCGGTGTCCGTGAAGGAGAGCATCAGGGTGGCGATCACGGTGACCAGGCCGGCGCTGCCGACGAGCATGAGCAGCATGACCACGCGCCGGCGCACGGGGTGACCGACCACGGACTCCGCTTCTCCGGTGGTGAAGCCGGTTCCCGACAGGGCCGACCGCGCCTGAAAGCGCGCGGCCTCGTGCGAGAGCCCGGTGAGGACGAGCGCCACGGTGGCGACCCGCGCGATCAGCAGCGAGACGATGATGACGACGAGGACAGTGGCCAGGGCGACCATCCTGGCCGGGGTACCCGGATGGCGGCGTCGCCCTGCTCGGGTAGAGCGGGGGGATGGATCTGCCCACCTGGCTGCTTCTGAGCGCGGGGCTGCTGGCCGGGGCCGTCGCCCTCGGGCTTCTCGCGGCCCGCGTCGGCCTCCAGCTCACGGTGGTCCTGGTGGTGGTGGGGTTCGTCGCCCGCCTGCTCGGCGACTCCGCGGGGCTCGAGAGCCCGCTGCAGGGCGAGGCGTTCGAGGAGGTCGTCGTCTTTCTCTTCCTGCCGGTGCTCGTCTTCGAGGCGGCACTGGGACTCCCCGTACGCGCGTTCTTCCGCAACCTGGGCCCGATCCTCCTGCTCGCCGTCGTGGCGCTGCTGCTCTCGGCCGTCCTCGTCGGGGTCGCCCTGGCGGTGGTGCTCGGGACGCCGCTGGCGGCGGCGCTCCTCTTCGGCGCCCTCATCTCGGCTACGGACCCGGTCGCGGTCGTCGCCGTCTTCCGCCAGCTGGGCGTCCCGGGACGGCTGCTCGTTCTCGTCGAGGGCGAGAGCATGCTCAACGACGGGGTCGCGATCGTGCTCTTCTCCATTCTGCTCGGCGCCGCGCTTGGCGAGGACGTCAGTCTGGTGGCCGGCGTCGTCGACTTCCTGACGGTGTTCTTCGGCGGGGCGGCGATCGGCGCGATCGTCGGACTGGGCGCCGCCGTCCTGCTGCCGTGGCTTGACCGCAATCTCGCCGCCGCGCTTACGGTGGCCGTCGCCTACGGCGGCTTTGTCCTCGCCGACGACGTGCTCGGGTTCTCCGGGGTGATGGCCGGGGTCGCCGCGGGGATCGTGATCGCCGGCTTCGCCCCGAGCCGCGCCTCGGCCGAGACCCGGGAGACGCTCGAGGAGGTCTGGGAGGCGCTCGGCTACGTTGCCAACGCGCTCCTGTTCCTCCTCATCGGGCTCGCCATCGAGCCCCAGCTGATCTTCGACAACCTGGGGGCGATCGCGCTGGCCATCGTCGTCGTGCTCCTGGCCCGGGCGGCGGCGGTGGTGCCGGTGATGTCGGCATTGGAGCGCATCGCGCGCATCCCGTCCGTGGGCTGGCGCAACGAAGCCGTTCTCGTCTGGGGGGGGCTGCGGGGCGGGGTCGCTCTCGCGCTCGCCCTGGCGCTGCCCGAGTCGCTGCCCGAGCGAGACATGTTCGTCGCCATGACGGGCGGCGTGGTGCTCGCGACGCTGCTCCTCAACGCAACGACCATCGGGCCACTCGTCCACCGGCTCGGGCTTGACACCCCAAGCCGACCGGATCGCTTTCTGGCCGCGGTCGCCCGCCTGCAGGGCACGGACGCGGCGCGCCGCCGGCTCTCCGAGCTGGGTGTGAAGGACCGGGTCGTCGCGGACCGGCTCGACGACGTGGAGGGCTCGGCGCGCGGCGAGCTCGAGCACGTCGAGCTCAGCCCGGAGGAGGAGCTCGAGGTGGTCACCCGTCAGGGGCTCTTCGTCGAGCGGCAGACCTACCAGCGCCTGAGTGATCTGGGTTTGCTGCAGCCCACCGCGGCGCGGACGGTCCTGCACGAGGTGGACGACCAGATCGAGGAGCTCGGCGTGCGCCACGTCGCGCTGCAGGACCTGGGTGAGGCGCGGCCGCCGCGCAGCGAGCTGGTCGTGCAGCGCCTCGCCGCGCGGATCCCACGGCCGGTGGGGGAGGACCCCGACGAGATCGCGTTCGCCGAGGCGATGGCCCGCCGCGTAGCCGCTCGCCGCACCCGGGAGGCGCTCGCGCTCTTCGACGAGCTGCCCAACGTCAGTCCGAGCGCCGTCGAGGGCGCCCGGGAGGTCTTCGCGCAGCGCGAGCGCGAGGCCGAGCGCATGATCGGGCGGCTCGACGCCAGGTCCGGCGACGGGGACTCCGAGCTGCAACGGCGGATCGCCGACGCGCTCACCCGCGTGGCCGCCCAAGACGCACTGGCCGAGCTCACCGACGTGGGCCTGCTACCCGACGCCGCCGCCCGCGGCGCCACGCAAGCAGTGAGCGCGCCGTCCACCCAAAGATGAGCGCCCGAGCTCCTACTGCTCCCCGACCTGCCCTGTCCGCCCCGCCGTCCCTGCGACTCATCCGCCGCGCGACCCTGCCGCCTCGACGCGTTCCCGGCCAGCTCCCGCAGGCCAACCGACGATGTGCTGTAGAGGCCAGACGTGCAGGGGGCAGGGCAGGTCGCCGGCTCGCTGACGACAGAGGCATGTCCTGGAGCGAGGACAGCTCGCGGTGCTCGTCGCGAACGCCTGCCCGTAGGCTCGGCGCATGCGCGTCATCGTCGTCGGTGCGGGCCACGTGGGCGCGACAATCGTGGACGCGCTGCACGGACAGCACGACCTGACGGTCATCGATCTCGATCAGGATCGGCTGACCGCGCTGTCGCATCGCTACGACGTCCGCACGGTGCGGGGCAACAGCGCGAGCCGGCGCATCCTTCAGGAGGCGGGCGTGGCGAAGACCGATCTCGTCCTCGCCAGCACCGCACGCGATGAGATCAACCTCGTGACGGCGGTGCTCGTCAAGCGGCTCTCGGCCGCCCAGACGGTCGTCCGTACCACCCAGCTCGAGTACCTGGAGGCCTGGCGCGAGCGCGAGCTGGACGTGGACTTCGTCGTCTCCTCCGAGCTTGAGGTCGCCAACGCGGTGTCGAGCACGGTCGGGGTTCCGGCCGCGCGCCAGACCGACCTCTTCGCCGACGGCCAAGTGCAGGTCGTCGAGTTCGACATCGCCCCCTCGCCCTGGCATCATGAAGTCGTCGGCCGACCTCTGCGCGAGGCGTCCCTGCCTCCGGAATCGCGCGTCGCCGGCATCATCCGCGGCGACCGGATGGTCATGCCGCGCGGCGGGGAGTCGCTGCAACCTGGAGATCGCGTGGTCGTCATCGCCTCGCCGAGCTCGGCCAGGCAGTGGAGCCAAATCCTTTCCAATGGAGCGGGGACGGTCGGCGACGTCGTCGTCTTCGGCGCGGGGCAGCTCGGATCGGCCGTCGCGCGGGTGCTGCTTGAGCGGGCCATTGCGGTGCGACTCGTCGAGCCGGACGCGGAGCGGGCGCGCGAGGTGGCTGCCGAGATCCCGCAGGCGCGGGTCTTCCACTCCAGCGGGCGTGACGCCGACTTTCTGCAGCGGGAGCGCATTGGCCGGGCGGCGGCCGGGGTCTTCTGCCTGGCGGACGACGAGACCAACCTCTACGCAGCCGTGCTCGCGAAGCTCCACGGGGTCCGGTACAGCATCGGCGTCATCGACGCGCCCGCCTCCGTGCCGGTGTTCGAGGCCGCCGGTGTCGACGTGGCGATCAACCCCCGGACTCTCACCGCGGAGGAGATGATCCGCTTCGCCCACGACCCGCGGCTGCACCAGCTTGCGATGCTCGAGGGCAACCGCTTCGAGATCCTCGACATGACCGTGCGCGCCGACAGCCCTCTTGCCGGCAAGGCGTTCCGGGAACTGCCCGACACCGGCTCGCACATCGGCGCGGTGGTTCGCCACGAGCAAGCGATCTTCCCGCACGGCGACGACGTGCTGAAGCCCGGCGACCGGGTCATCGTCTTCGTCGAGTCGTCGCGCTCGTCGCTCGTCGAGGGCGCGCTCTGATCCGCGCGCCCAGTGCGCGCCTATTCCGGCGGAGCCGGCGTGCGAGGGGGGTCGACGTGGGCAGCGCGCTCGATCTCGTCGGCAACGTCCTGCGCTGGGTCGGGCTCGCCTTTGTCGTGCCCGCGGGCGTCGCCGTCGGCTACGGCGAGTCGCCGTGGCCGTTCTTGCTCTCCGGCGCGATCACCGCCGCAGCGGGTTACGCCCTTGACCGCCTGACTGGGGACCGGCGGGCCGAGCTCGTCGGCCCGCGCGAGGGATTTCTCATCATCGCGCTCGTCTGGCTGCTCGTCCCGGCCTTCGGCGCGCTGCCGTTCCTGCTCGCGGGCGGGCCGCAGCTCTCGCGCCCCGTCGACGCCTACTTCGAGTCGGTCTCGGGCTTCACCGCTACGGGTGCCACCGTGCTCACCGACATCGAAGCGCTGGGCCACGGCGTCCTCTTCTGGCGCCAGCTCAGCCACTGGCTGGGCGGCATGGGCATCATCGTGCTCGCCATCGCCGTCCTCCCGCGGCTGCGGATCGGCGGACGGCACCTGCTGCAGTCGGAGCTGGCCGGACCGACGGAGATCGAGCAGCTGGGCGCGACCATTCGCCAGACCGCCCGCCGCCTCTGGCGGCTGTACGCGGCGCTCACCGTGATCGCCGCCCTTGTGCTGTCCACCATCGGTTGGCTGGGCCTTGACCCCGCCATGAATCCCTTCGAAGCGGTCGCCCACGCCCTGTCGGCGATCGCCCTCGGCGGCTTCTCGACGCAGACCGAGTCCCTGGCCGCCTTCGCGCCGCTGACGCAGTGGGTCGTCCTGAGCCTCATGATCCTCGCGGGGATCAACTTCCTGCGCCTGTATCGCCTCGCCGTGCAGCGCCGGATGGAGATCCTCGCGCGCGACGAGGAGGTGCGCCTGTACCTCGCGTTCATCGTCACCGGCTCGGCCCTCATCGTGCTCGAGCTGCTCGTCGGAAATTTCGAGCGCGGGTTCGAGGCGGTACGCCACGGCGTATTCCAAGCGGTGGCCATCCTGACCACGACCGGCTTCGCCACCGCCGACTACACCGAGTGGGGCGCCCTGGCCACGCTCACCCTCATGCTGCTGATGTTCGTCGGTGCGTCGGCGGGCTCCACCGGCGGGTCGATCAAGATTGTGCGCCACCTGCTGCTGTTCAAGGTGGTGCGACGCGAGCTCGAGCAGACCGTGCATCGCGAGGCCGTCGTCCCGATCCGCGTCACCGACACCGTGATCGATGATCGGACCCTGCGGTCGACCGTCGTCTTCGTCCTGCTCTACCTCCTGACGTTCGCGCTGGGCGCGCTGCTGCTCGTGCTCGACGGGGTGCGCAGCCGGACGGACCTCACGACCTTCGACACCTTCGGGGCGGCAGCGGCCTGCCTGGGGAACGTCGGGCCGGCGTTCGGGCCCGCCGGGCCGTTCGGCTCGTACGCGGGGTTCAGCGACCTCTCCACCGTGCTGCTCACCCTGCTCATGTGGCTGGGGCGCGTAGAGATCATCCCGATCGCGGTCCTGCTGACCCGCAACTACTGGCGAGCGTGAGCGGTAGGACTTGCCGGCGCTCCCGGCGGCGCAGCGCTGGCCCAGACCGTTCCCACTGAGGTCGCGAACGAGCAGATCGCGACGTTCGGGCCGAGCTCAGTCGTCAACCCCCTCTCCCCAGCGGCGCCGCAAGTCTCGGTAGCGCTCCGAAACACCGGGGCTTGCCTTGTGAGCGAGCCCGGCTCGAGCGCGTTCTCGGTCACGTCCGGCCATCTCGACAGACTGGCGCCGTCGGCTCACTCCGCTCATCGCCGCGACCACCGACGCGGATCAGGCGCCGGACGACGCGTGCGCCCCGGCATGCAGCGCTTCGTCGAGCCTTCCGCACGGGCTTCGCCCGCATCCTGCGCGCCGCCGGCATCCCGATGCCGATGCCCGTGCCCACCCTCGACGTGCGACGAGCTCCTGCTCACTGCACCGACCCGTCGTCCGCGTCCGCGACGCCCGTCGGCTCGGGCTCGGAATGCCCCTCGGGGCGGGGTCCGCTGCCGGGCGCGTGCGCGAGCGCGCCGGTCGGCCGCGCCGCATCAGGCTCGGGCGATGCGGCCGGGATCAGCCCCAGGCGATTCACCGCGTCGAGCGCGGCCACCTTGTAGGACTCCGCGAACGTCGGGTAGTTGAACACGGCGTCGACGAGGAAGTCGACGGACGCGCCGCCGGCCATCACGGCCTGGCCGATGTGGACGAGGTCGGCCGCGCTCGTGCCCAGCGCGTGCACCCCGAGCAGGGTCCGGTCCTCGGGCGAGACGAGGATCTTGAGCATGCCGTCCTCGTCGCCGGTCATGACGCCGCGGGCGAGCTCGGAGAAGCGGGCGATCCCGGCCACGTAGGGCACCGTCGCCTCCGTGAGCTCCTCCTCGGTGCGGCCCACCATGCCGACCTCGGGGATCGCGTACACCCCGGTGGGCACGAGCTCCGGGTGCTGCTGGGGCGCGTCGCCGAACGCGAGGCGCGCCGCGTGGCGACCCTGCTCAAACGCGGTGGCGGCGAGACCGGGCGGGCCGGCGACGTCCCCGACCGCGAAGATGTGCGGGATCGACGTGCGGTGCGCCTCGTCCACGGGGATCTGCCCGCGCCCGCTGGGCTCGATCCCGATGCGCTCGAGCCCGAGGTCGGCGACCGCGCCCTGGCGCCCCGAGGCGTAGAGGACGGTGTCCGACGGCAGCTGCTTGCCGGACGCGAGGCGGGTCAGCGCGCCCTCCGGGCGCAGCTCGACGCGCTCGACGCGCTCCCCGAAGCGGAAGGTGACGCTGCGCCGGCGCAGGAGGTACTGCAGCGCCTCGGCGATCTCCGCGTCCAGGAAGGGCAGGAGGCGGGCGCGGCCGTCGACGACGGTCACCTTCGTGCCCAGGGCGGCGAACATCGACGTGTACTCGATCCCGATCACGCCGGCGCCGACGACGGTCATCGTCCGCGGGACGCGCTGCTCGAGCTTGAGGATCCCATCGGAGTCGATCACCCGCCGGTCGTCGAACTCGACGTCCTTGGGCCGGGCCGGCGTCGTGCCCACCGCGATCACGATCTGCTCGGCCTCCACCTCGAGCTCCGTCGCGCCGTCGTCGACCCGGACCCGGTGCTCGTCGACGAACGAAGCGGTGCCAAGGAGGGTCGCGACGCCGTTGCGCCGGAACTGCTCGCGGACGACCTGCGCCTCCGCCCCGATGACCCGGGCGGTGCGGTCCATGAGCGACTCGAGGGCCGCCCGCTCACGGGCCTCGCGATCGACGAGACCCATGGAGCTCACCTCGAAGCCCCGGCGCGCGACCTCCTCGAACACCGCTTCGCGCAGCGTCTTCGACGGGATCGTGCCGGTGTGGATCGAGACGCCGCCCAGGCGCTCGCGGCGCTCGACGACAGCCACCCGCTTGCCCAGCTTGGCGGCCTGGATCGCCGCCTTCTGACCGGCGGGACCCGAGCCGATGACGAGCAGGTCGAGATCCATAGCGGAGGGCTACCCGTCCCTGGTCGAACTCTGGCTCCACCCGCCGCCGCCACGAACCCGACCGCGGTCCCCCAGGCGTCGCGGACGACGAAGCCGCCCTCGAAGGACGCCCAGTTGGTCACGTCCTCCAAGAGCGGCCAGGCGCCGACGATCCGGGACACGTCTGGGTTGGCTCCAGAGGTCCACATCACTCTCGTCTTCCGACCCTCCGAGAAGGAAGCCCGTGCTCAGGAGATAGGCGCTCAAGCCAAAGAAGACCACGGCGGCACGATGGCCTGCCGACGCCTAGCGCGATCACCGCCGTGGCGGCCAGCCTGACCTTGATCCGCCGGGGGAGCTTCATGGTCTAGAGAGCAGGATCTTCGCCGAGGCCATGAAGCAAGCTCCGCAAGAAGAACCGGCTGAGAGAGTGAGCAAGGGGGCGATGATCGCCGTTCGGCTCCTACGGCCACGGTAGGTCCCAGTCCCAGTCGCAAGGTCCGCGCGGGCCGCCCGCCCGCTCGATCAGGCGCGCCGTCTCCCGGTTGCCGTCCGCGGCGACGTCGGCGACGCGACGCTCGCACCCTCGCGGGCGAAGGCGAGCGCCGTGGCGCGGCCGATGCCGCTGGTCGCTGCGGTGACGAACGCGACCTTCCCGTCGAAGCGGCCGCTCACGGGCGCACCATGACCTTGATCGCCTCGCGGTCGGCCATCGCGCGGTAGCCGTCCGGGACGCCGTTCAGGCCGACGGTGCGGTCGAAGACGCGGCCGGGGTCGACGCGGCCGTCCAGCACGTCGGGCAGCAGCTCGTCCAGGTAGGCGCGCACGGGCGCCGGGCCGCCGCCGACCGTGATGTTGCCGAAGAACGCCGGCAGCGAGCCGGGGATCTCCGTGTGCTGCGGGACGCCGACACGGCCGACGGCGCCACCGGGTCGCGCGATGCCGATCGCGGTCTGCATCGACGCGCCGTGGCCGACGCACTCCAGCACGCAGTGCATACCTTCTCCGTGGGTGAGCTCGCGGACGCGCTCGACGGCGTCCTCGCCGCGTTCGGAGACGACGTCGGTGGCGCCGAACTCGCGGGCGAGCGCGATCCGGTCCGGGTGGCGGCCCATGATGATGATCTGCTCGGCGCCGAGGCGCTTGGCGGCAATCACGGCGCACAGCCCGACGGCGCCGTCGCCGACGACCGCGGCGCGCTTGCCCGGCGCGACCCTGGCGACGACGGCGGCGTGGTGGCCGGTGCCCATGACGTCCGACAGGGTCAGCAGCGACGGCATGAGGGCGTCGTCCTCGTCGACCGGAAGGGGGTACAGCGTGCCGTCGGCGAACGGGATGCGCAGCGCCTCGGCCTGGGCGCCGTCGACGTCCTCGTTGCCGAAGAAGCCGACGTGGACGCATGCGGTCGGCAGGCCCTCACGGCAGAACGTGCAGGTGCCGTCGGAGAAGGCGAACGGCATCACGACGACGTCGCCCTTCTTGATCTTCGTGACCTGCGATCCGATGTCCTCGACCACGCCGACCGCCTCGTGGCCCATCGACCGCCCGGTCTCCGAGCGCTCCATCGACGCGTACGGCCACAGGTCGCTGCCGCAGATGCAGGTGCGGGTGACGCGCACGATCGCGTCGGTGGGCTCGACGATCGCCGCGTCGGGGACGTCCTGGACGCGGACGTCGCCGGCGGCGTACATGATTGTGGCTCTCATGGACTCCAGGCAAGCACGGGTCCGGGCCTTTTGGGAGACCCTGTGAAGGTGACCCTGGCAGGGTCCGCCGAGCCGGCACCCGCGGTCTACGCTCGCGAGGCGATGGACGCGCGCAACGAGATTCGCGAGTTCCTGACCTCCCGCCGGGCCAAGCTCAAGGCGGCCGACGTGGGCCTGCCCGACTACGGCACCCGCCGTGTGCCCGGCCTGCGGCGGGAGGAGGTGGCCGTCCTGGCCGGGGTGAGCGTCCCGTACTACGCGCGCCTGGAGCGCGGCGATCTGGCGGGGGCTTCCGATGGCGTGCTCGACGCGCTCGCTCGCGCGC
>JALYMR010000201.1 GCA_030773615.1 Actinomycetota bacterium | reverse complement strand
CCGCGGGGGCCCGCGGCGCGAACCCGGCCGACCCGCTCGCCGACCGGACGGCCGATCCGGAGGTCTACGACCTGGCCAAGGCCTGCCGGCGGTTCCCCCAGCCCGGCGCGCTGGCCCTGGCCGTCTGGCTCGAGGCCAACCTGCGCGGCGACTCCTGGGGCATCGTGCGCTGCGAGCGCCTGAGCCCCACGAGCTTCTCCCTGCACGCCGAGGGGCGCGCGCTCGACTGGCGCCTCGACGTCCGGGTGCCGGCGGAGCGCCGGGCCGCCGCCCGCCTCATCCGGCTGCTGCTGGCCAAGGACCGGCGGGGCACGCCCCGGGCGCTCGCCCGCCGCATGGGCGTGCAGGAGGTCATCTGGGACTGCCACGCGTGGTACGCGGGGCGGGAGGGCCTCGTGCCCTACCGCCCGTGCTTCGACGCGCAGGGCCGTCCCCGCCCGATCGACCCCACGACGGCCCACCGCGACCACGTCCACCTCGGCCTCAGCCGGGCGGGGGCGAGGCTGCGCACCAGCTTCTGGGCGGCGCCCGTGCCCGTCGACCCCTGGGCCGGCGCCCCCGCGCGCCCCGCCTAGCGGCGCCTAGAAGTCCTCGGGCAGGATCGCGTCGGCGTGCAGGGCCGCCAGGAAGCGGTCGAAGTCGTCGCGCGTGTTCTCGTGGGCCAGGAGCGCGAGCGCCTCCGCGAGGGCGTGGGTGCCCTCGTCGAGGCCGATGTCGAACCGCTCGAGCGCCTCGTCGTCGTAGACGCCGGCGCCCTCCCACCCGCAGTTCGGGCAGTGCACGCTGACCGCGAAGTGCCACTCGTCGATCTCGAGCGCGGCGAGCGGCGTCACGAAGGGGGCCGCGCAGGCCGGGCACACGTGGGGGCCGGCCTGGGCGTCGGCGGGCCGGGCGGTGGTCTGGAGCTCGAGGTGCAGGCGCAGGCTGAACTCGTCGTCGTGGCGGTGGCGCATGTCCAGCACGGTCGGCGGCCCCGGTATGGGGACGGTGTGGAGCGGGCACGAACCGCGTAGGACCGGCGCCTAGGCTGGCGGCCACGTGCCCAGAAGGCCCGTCGCCTCCCTCCTCGTCGCCCTCGAGCGCCGTGCGCGGCCCGAGGTCGCGGCCCGGCTGCGGCTCGTCCTCCTGCTCCTCCTGCTCGCCGAGCTGCACGCCGGCGGCGGGCGCAACGAGCGCCGCGCGCCCTGGATGCGGACGGGTCCGACCACCCCTCGCCCCCGTGGTCCGCGCCCCCAGCGCGCAAGCCAGTGCGGGCGGCGCCCCCGGGGGTAGGGCGGACGCGGAGCTCAGGCGATGACGCCCAGGGCCACGAGCCCGAGCACGACGAGCCCCAGGACCATGCGGTAGCCGATGAACACCGCGAAGCTGTGGGTGACGAGGTAGCGCAGCAGGAGCGCGATCGCCGCGTAGCCGCTCGCGAACGCGAGCACGGTGGCGAGCACGAGCGCGCCCGGGCCCACGCCCGCCGCCTCCTCGCCGCCGACGATGGCGGTGAGCTGGTAGAGCCCGCTGAGCACGACGGCGGGGATGGAGAGCAGGAAGGAGAAGCGCGCGGCGGCGGCACGCTCCAGGCCGAGGAAGAGGCCCGCGCTCATCGTGGCCCCCGAGCGCGACACGCCGGGGACGAGGGCGAGGGTCTGGGCCGCGCCCATGATCACGCCGTCGCGCAGGGTGAGGTCCGCGATGCCGCGGTGCCGGCGGCCGGTCACGTCGGCGGCCAGGAGCACGAGGGCGAGCAGGATGAGGGTCGTGCCGATGAGGGCGAGGCTGCGGAACGTCGTCTCGATGTCGTCCTCGAGCACGAGGCCGACGACGCTGATGGGGATCGTGCCGAGCACGAGGTACCAGCCCAGGCGCGCGTCGAGGGTGCCCCGCAGCTCGGGCCGCCGGAGGGCGCGCAGCCAGGCGGCGGCGATGCGGCGCAGGTCGTGGCGGAAGAACAGGAGCTCGGCGGCCATCGTGCCCAGCTGCACGACGGCGGTGAACGCCGCCCCGGGGTCCTCCCAGCCCGCGAAGGCGGGGATGATGCGCAGGTGGGCGCTGCTCGAGATGGGCAGGAACTCGGTGAGCCCCTGCGCGATGCCCAGCACAATGGCTTGGAGGAGGCTCACGGCCGCCGGAGGCTACGGCCCCACGGCCGGCTCCTCGCCGGCGACGTCGGCGAGCTCGTCGGCGTGTCGGGGACCACGATCGGGCAGTGGGCCCGCCGGGGCTACATCCGCTCCTCCCAGTCCGAGGGTGAGCCGAGGGTCTACAGCGTCGAGGACGTGGGGGAGGCGGCCGTCGTCGCCGAGCTGCTCGCGCGCGGCGTTCGCCACGCCGACGTGCGCGCCACGCTGGCCCGGCTCGCCGACGTCGGCCCGTGGCCGCTCAGCGAGGTCGAGCTGGCCACCACGGAGGGCGACGGGCGCCCGCGCGTCGTGCTCCGCGAGGCCGGGACGCCGCACGCCCTGACCCCGCGCGGCTGGCAGCTGCTCGCCGTCGCGCCCGCGCTGCGCGCCGTGCCCCTGCGCCTGCGGCGCACGCCGTTTGTGGGCGGGGACGCCGGGTAGCGGCCAACCATGGGGTTTGAGGACGACACAACGACCGCCGCGGTCACCCACCTGCTCGACCGGGCCGAGGACCAGGGCTGCGTCGGGCTCTCGGAGCTCAGCGACCTCGCGGCGCGCCTCGAGCTCTCGGAGGACGACGTCAGCGCCGTGCACGACGAGGCCGACGCGCGGGGCCTCGACGTCACGGACGACTGCAGCCGCCAGGGCTCCGTGCCGGCCACGACCTACCTCAACTCGGAGCTCGCCGGCGCGACCTCCGACGCGCTGTCCATGTTCCTGCGCGAGATCCGTCGCTACCCGCTGCTCACCGCGGAGGACGAGGTCGAGCTGGCGAAGCGCATCGAGCGCGGCGACGAGGAGGCCAAGCGGCGGATGATCACCTCGAACCTCGCGCTCGTGGTGTCCATCGCGAAGAAGTACCCACCCGAGGACCTGAGCCTCCTCGACCTCATCCAGGAGGGGATCCTCGGCCTGATCCGCGCCGCGGAGAAGTTCGACTGGCGCCGCGGCTTCAAGTTCTCCACCTACGCGACCTACTGGATCCGCCAGGCCATCCAGCGGGGGATCGAGAACAAGGCGCGGACGATCCGGGTGCCCACGAATGTGCTTCAGCGCGAGCGCAAAATCCGCCGCGCCGAGCGCGACCTGGCGAGCAAGCTCGGGCGCGAGGCCACCGACGAGGAGGTGGCGGAGGCGACCGGGCTCGAGCTCGAGCAGATCGTGGGCATGCGCGACATCGCCCGCACCGTGACCAGCCTCGACCGCCCGGTGGGCGAGGAGGGCGACACCGCGCTCGGCGACCTGCTGGCCAGCGACCGCCCCCAGCCCGAGGAGGAGGTCGACGTCAGCCTGCGCGAGCGCGCCCTGCGACGGGCCCTCGCCGAGCTCCCCGCCCCCGAGCGCGAGATCCTCCTGCTGCGCTACGGCATCGACGGCGGGGACGGGCCCGTGGGCCTCGCCGAGGCCAGCCGGCGGCTCGGCCTCGGTCAGTCCGAGGCGCGTCGGCTCGAGGCCCGCGCCCTCGAACGCCTGTCGGGCGTGCGCGAGCTCGAGGCGCTGCGCGAGGCGGCCTAGCCGGCCGCGAAGGCCATCACGAGCGTCGTGCCGGCCTCGCCCTCGCCCGTGCGCACCTCGACCGAGGTCGTCAGCCGGGCGATGACCGGCAGCCCCAGGCCCAGCCCGGGGCTGTCGTGGCGGGGACGCAGGCCACGCCCCCAGTCCGTCACGAGCACGCGGAGGCCCTCGCCCCGCTCCACCCGGACGCGGAAGCTGCCGGGCTGCTCGCCCACGTAGGCGTGGAGCACCGCGTTCGTGCACGCCTCGGAGACGGCGAGCGCGATGTCGGCGAGCTTGTCGGGTCCCGCGCCGAGCTCGCTGGCCCAGGCCGTGGCCTGCCGGCGCGCGTCGGGCACGCTGTCGGGGATCGCGGGGAAGATCCGCTCGAGCGTCACCCGCGCGCCCCGGTCAGGGCCCGGTCGATCGCCACCGCGGCGTTGATCAGCCCGACGTGGGAGAACGCCTGCGGGAAGTTGCCGTGGGTGCCGTGCTCGTCGAGGCACTCCCCGAGCAGCCCGAGGTCGTTCGCGTGCCCGGCGGCGGCCTCGAAGAGCTCGGCCGCCCGCTCGACCTCGCCGGCGAGGACGAGGCACTCCGCGAGCCAGAACGAGCAGAGGGCGAAGCCCTGCTCGTCCTCCGAGCCCGTCCATCGCCGCACCCGGGAGCCGTCCCCGAGCTCCCGGGCGACGACCTCGATGGTGCGCCGCATCCGGGGGTCGGTGGCGGGCAGGAAGCCCACGAGCGGCATCATGAGCACCGCCGCGTCGAGGTGGTCGGAGCCCAGGGCACCCGTGTAGGCCCCGACCCCGTCGTGCCACGCGCGCTCGAGGACGAGCGCGCGGACCTCGTCGCGCGCGGCGGCCCAGCCGCGGACGCGCGCGGCCCCCTCGGCCTCGCCCAGTCGGTCGGCCAGGCGAACGGCCCGGTCGAGCGCGGTCCAGGCCATCACCTTCGACGGGGTGTACGGCCGCAGTCCCTCGCGCCCCTCCCAGATGCCCGCGTCGTCGTCGGGCCAGCGGGCGGCGACCGTGTCGGCGAGCTCGGCGAGGAAGCGGGCGAGCCGCGGCTCGAACTGGCCGTCGACCCCGTCGCGCAGCTGCCAGGCGGCGTCGAGCACCTCGCCGGGCACGTCGAGCTGCAGCTGCCGCCAGGCGTCGTTGCCCACCCGCACGGGACGGGCGCCCCCGAACCCGGCGAGGTGCGGCAGCTCGTGCTCGGAGAGGTCGCGCTCGCCCTCCACGCCGAAGACGACCTGGGGGAGCTCGCCGGGCGCGCAGCTCGCCGCCGCCCGGCCCATCCACTCGAGGTAGCGGATCGTCTCGTCGCCGCAGGTCGCCGCGCGCAGGGCGCGGACGGTGAAGCTGCCGTCGCGCAGCCAGGCGAAGCGGTAGTCCCAGTTCGCGGGACCGCCGGGGACCTCGGGCAGGGAGGAGGTGGCGGCGGCGACCATCGCGCCCGTGGGCGCGTAGGTCAGGCCCTGGAGCACGAGCGCGCTGCGGCGCACGAAGGCGGCGTGCTCGCCCTCGAAGGGCCCGTGGGCGGCGACCCACGAGCGCCAGCCCTCGGCCGTCTCCTCGAGCAGGGTGTCCGCCGGGGGCAGCTCGGGCCCCTCCGCGCCCTCCCACCCGGGGGCGTGGCGCACGACGAAGGCGACGCGGTCCCCGGCCCGGACGGTGAACCGGCCCGTCGCCCGGCCGCGCTGCCCGAGCCGCAGGGGCACGTCGGTGCGCAGGTGCAGCGTGCCGGGACCGCCCAGCGTGCGCACCCCGCCCGGCGTGCGCGCGAGCTCCGGGCGCACGAGCCCCCAGTCGGGGCGGGGGGCGAAGTCGACCTCGACCTCGACCTCGCCGGCGAGCCCCTCGACGACCCGGACGAGGGCGTGGGGCACGCCGTGGCCGATCTCGTGGCCCCGGCTGCCCGGCGCGAGGGCGAGGGCGTCGTGGACGCGCACGGCGCCCGCGGGGGTGCGGTGCGCGGTCTCGAGCACGAGGGTGTCCTCGCGGTAGCGGCGCCCGGTCTGCGCCGGGGCGACGGGCGCGAGGGAGAAGTGGCCGGCCCCGGGATCGAGCAGGCCGGAGAAGGAGGGCCGGTCGTCGAAGCGGGGCGCGCACCACCACAGCAGCGTGCCGCGCCGGTCGACGATGGCCGCTCCCTGGCAGTCGCTGAGCAGCGCGAGGTCGGCGACCGTCGGCATGCGCCCAGGGCTACCCCTCGCGCTTGGACCGGAAGCCGGTCTACCCCCGCTCGAGGGCGCCCGCGTAGGCGAGCTGCAGGGCGTCGGCGATGGCGTGGACCGTGAACAGCGCGGCGACGGCCCGGGTCACCCGGGGGGCGAGGGCGAGCCCGACGACGCCGGGCGCCGCGACCCAGGGCGCAAGGCAGAAGTCGCAGACCAGGAGCTCCCCGACGGCCCGCCGCAGGCCGACGCCGCGCGCCGCCTCGTCGACCTCGCCGTGGCCCGCATCGTCCTGGAAGCGGGTGAAGGGCGCGCGCACGACGCTCGTCACGCGGTCCTTGGCGATCAGCCGGCTCAGGCGGAAGGTCGCGACGCCGAGCAGCGCGAGGTCGCCGGCGCCGTAGCGCTCGGGCAGCCGGCCGGCCCGCCCGGCGGCGAGGAGCCCGGCGCCGAGCGCGCCGTGGAACAGGCCGATGAGGGCGCCGTAGCCGCCGAGCGGGCGGTGCTGGTCGGCGTGGCCGGCGAAGATCCCGCCGGGGGGCGGGGTGTGCTGCGGGTCGTCTGGGGTCGCCACGGTCATGGCCCGCCGCCTACCCCGGGTAGGGTCCGGTCATGGACCTCGACGCCGCGAACACCACGTACGCCATCGCCTTCACCGTCGGCAGCCTCGTCGTGGCCGCGATCCTGACGGCCCTCGCCCTCGGACCCCTGCGCGACCGCGGCGGTCGCGCCGGCGCGCACGACCACGGGGAGGGCGGCATCCCGGCGCCGTTCGCGCCCACGCCCGGCGACGACTCGCCGCTCGGGGCGACGGACCAGACCTCGGACGCCGAGTCGTCGCGGGCCACGCACTCGGTCTACCCCGGCGAGCCGAGGGACGGCTGACCACCCGGGTTTGAGGCCGGGGCAGGGGAGGGGAGGCCTACCACGATGAGCACCGCGGGGCAGACGCAGGCGGCACAGGGCCCGTCCGACGTATCGGGCGGCGGGCGCTGGGCCGCGGTCAAGCGCGCGGTGAAGGAGGTCCAGGAGGACAACATCACGGACTGGGCGGCCGCGCTCACGTACTACGCCGTGCTGTCGCTGTTCCCGGCGCTCATCGTCCTCGTCTCCCTGGTCGGGCTCGCGGGCCAGAGCGCGCAGGCGACGGGCACGCTGCTCGACATCGTGGGGCAGTTCGCGCCCGCCGCCACGGTCAGGCAGGTGCGCGAGGCGATCGACAACATCGCGAGCACGGGGACGGGCGCCCTGCTCGGCGTCGGGCTGCTCGGCGCCGTGTGGTCGGCCTCGGGCTGGGTCGGCGCGTTCATCCGGGCGGCGAACGAGGTGTGGGACGTCGAGGAGGGCCGGCCCTTCTGGAAGACGATCCCCCTGCGCCTCGTCGTCACCGTCGTCGGGCTCGTCGTGACCGCGGTCATCCTCGTCGGGCTCGTCGTGAGCGGGCCCCTCGCCGAGGCGATCGGCTCCGCCATCGGCCTGGGCGGCACGGCGCTGACCGTGTGGAACATCGCGAAGTGGCCCGTGCTGCTCATCCTCGTCGCGCTCATGGTCGCCGCGCTCTACTACGTCGCGCCGAACGTGAAGCACCCCCGCTTCCAGTTCGTGAGCCCCGGCAGCGCCATCGCCGTGATCACCTGGATCGCGGCGTCGGCCCTCTTCGCCCTCTACGTCGCGAACTTCGGCTCGTACAACGAGACCTACGGCGCGCTCGCGGGCGTCGTGGTCTTCCTGCTCTGGATCTGGATCACGAACCTGGCCATCCTCTTCGGCGCCGAGGTCAACGCGGAGATCGAGCGCGCGAAGGAGATCGAGGAGGGCCTGCCCCCCGAGCAGGAGCCCTTCCTCCCGCCGCGCGACGCCAAGGAAGACTGACCGCGGGTCGCCACAATGGGGGCGTGGACCCCTTCGCCGTCCTCGGCGTGCCCCCGGACGCCGCGCCCGACGAGCTGGCCGAGGCCTATCGGCGTCTTGCACGGCGCTGGCACCCGGACCGGGGCGGCGGCCCCGAGGCCCACCGCCGGATGGCGGAGGTCAACGCGGCCTACGACGCGGTGCGCCGGCGGCGCTTCGCGCGCC
>JALYMR010000200.1 GCA_030773615.1 Actinomycetota bacterium | reverse complement strand
TGGAGACCTCCACCCCGTCCAGCCCGCCCTCCCGGGCCCGCCGGGCGGCGAGCGCGTACCCCTCGAGCAGGTCGCGGATCTCCCGGCCCGTCAGGGCGCGCGGCTCGCTCTTGAAGCGGGGGCTCGGCACCGCGGAGGGCGCGACGGCGGGGGCGCGGGGCGCGCTGTCGATCTGCTCGCGCCCGCCGTGGAAGAGCTGCACGAGCAGCCCGGCGCCGCCGTGGTGGACCGCGTCGGCGAGGCGGCGGAAGGCGGGCACGACCTCGGCGAGCCAGCCGCCGATCGTGTGGGCGGTGAGCAGGCCGGTGGGGTGCACCGCCGTCGCCTCGAGGAAGATCGCGCCCACGCCGCCACGGGCGCGGGCGGCGTGGTAGGCGACGAGGTCCTCCGTGGGGACGTGGCCCTCGACGAGCCCGGTCTGGTGGGAGGTCGAGACGACCCGGCTGGGCAGCCGGAGGGGACCCAGCGCCACGGGCGCGAGGAGCGCCGGGAGCACGCCGGGCGCCGCTGCGGCCACCGGTCAGCCCGAGGCGCCGGCGGGCAGCGGCGTGGTCGCCCCGAAGGCCAGCACGTCGTCGAGGCCGCGCTTGGCCACCTCGTTGGCGATGATCACGCGCTGGATCTCGGAGGTGCCCTCCCAGATGCGGTCCACCCGCAGGTCGCGGTAGAGCCGCTCGCACGGGTTCTCGCGCAGGTAGCCGCGCCCGCCGAAGATCTGCATCGCCCGGTCCACCGCCCGGCCGGCGGACTCCGAGGCCGAGAGCTTGACCACCGCGGCCTTCGCGTGCAGCGCCTTGCGGGGCAGCCCCTGGTCGGCCTCCCAGGCGACCTGGTGGACGAGGGCGCGGTTCGTCGCGATCTCCACGACGGAGTCGGCGACCATGCCCTGCACGAGCTGGAAGTCGAGCAGGCGCTGGCCGAACTGGCGGCGCTCCGTGGCGAACTCCACCGCGGCGCGCAGGGCGCGCTCGGCCGCGCCCACGCAGCGGGCGGCGATCATGAGCCGCTCCTCGACGAACCAGTCGCGCATGAGGTCGAAGCCCCCGCCGATCTCGCCGAGCACGGCGTCCTCGCCCACCCGCACGTCCTCGAAGCCGAACTCGGGGTGCTCGTAGACGAAGGTGTGCATGTACCGGGGCGTGCGCAGGAGCCGCACGCCGGGGGTGTCCCGATCGACCAGGAAGAAGGTGGCGGCGTCCTCGGGCAGCACCTTCGCGAGGACGATGAGGTAGTCCGCGACGTCGCCCACGGTGACGAACCACTTCTCCCCGTCGATGCGGAAGCCGTCGTCCGTGCGCGTGGCCGTGGTCTCGATCGCGCTCGGGTCCGAGCCCGCGTCGCGCTCCGTGATCGCCACCGCGTCGCGCCGCTCGCCCCGGATGCCGGGCAGGAGGTAGCGCTCGCGCTGGGCCTCGGTGCACGCCCGGTGGGCGTTCGCCGGGCGCCAGACGACGTCCCACAGGGCGTTCGTGAGCTGCCCGAGCTGCTCCTGCACGATGACCTGGTCGACGATGGAGAGGCCCTGGCCGCCCCATTGCGCCGGCATGTTGATCGCGTGCAGCTCGGCGTGGCGCACGCGGTCGGCGATCGCCCGGTGCACCTCGTCCGGCAGGCCGTTGTCCTCCTCGCAGGCCAGCTCGTGGACCATGATCTCCGCGGCCAGCGCGCGGGCCCGGTCGCGCAGCTCGAGCTGCTCGGGGCTGTAGGTGAACTCCACGACGCCTCCTCCGACCGGCTCGGGACGGCGCGAGTCTAGGCGGCCAGGGCGCGCTCGAACGCCAGGCGCTCTGCGGCGGAGAGCGGCCGCGAGCGGCCCGAGTCGCCGTCGCGGGCGACGAGGACGCTCTCGGCCTCGGCGGCGAGCTCGCCATCGAGGCGGCGCAGCTCCTCGCGGGTGGTGACGCTCGAGGTCCCGACCCGGGTCGCGCGGCAGGTGCCCACGCACAGGTCGTCGGCCTGCACGAGCTCGCGGCGGAAGTCGATGGCCACGCGGGCGAGCACGAAGCCCGTCGGGTCCCCGGCGCCGGCCAGCACCCCCGTGAGCCACTCGTCGCGGACCTCCTCGAGGTAGGTGAGGTAGACCGCGTTGTTCACGTGGCCGAGGGCGTCGACGTCGCTCCAGCGGATCTCCACGCGCTTTGCGTCCACGCGGCCGGACGCTAGCCTCGTCACCCCAGGGCGACGAGGGCGATCCCCGCGCTCACCGCCACCGCGCCCCCCAGCCGCGCCCGGCCCACGGGCTCGCCCAGGACGAGGGCGGCCAGCGCGGTGGCGATGACGACGCTGCTCTCGCGCACGGCGGCGACCGGCGCCGCCTCTGCGAGCTCGAGGGCGCCCAGCGTCAGCGAGTAGGCCACCACCATGCCGACGCCCGCGGTCGCGGCGGAGGGGGTGAGCGCGGCGCGCAGGGCCGCGAGCCCCCGGGCCCGGGCGAGCGCCCCGGCGTAGAGCGCCGCGCTCGGCGCGAGCACCAGGAGGAAGTAGGGCAGCGGCGAGGCGTGGGCCAGGGCGGCGTCGTCGACGAGCGTGTAGCCCGCGATGCAGCCCGCCACGGGCAGCCCGAGCGCGACGTCCCCCCAGGCGCGCCTCGCGCCGGGCCCGCGCACGAGCAGGACGCCGGCGGCGACGAGGACCACGCCCGCGACCCCGGTCGCGGCCAGGGGCGCGCCGAGCGCGACGCCGGCGGCGAGCACGAGCACCGGCGCGGCGCCGCGGGCCACGGGGTAGACGACGCTCAGCGGGCCGCGGGCGTAGGCGCGGGCCAGGAGCGCGAAGTAGGCGAGCTCGAACGCGCACGAGGCCGCGGCGTAGGGCAGGGCGGCGGCCTCGACGCGCCCGGCCAGGGACGCGGCGGGCAGCAGCGCGAAGCTGCCGAACACGAGCATGCCCGCGGTCGCGAGCTGCGGATCGGGGGCCCGCGCGGCGAGCAGGTTCCACGTCGCGTGGGCGACGGCGGCGGCGAGGGCGAGCGCGAGCGCGGTGGTGGGCACGGTTGCAAGCTTGCGCCCGGGGCTGCGCCTGTGGAAGCGTACGCGCAGCCCGACTGCCGGCTCCTGCCCAGCACGAGAGCGCACGAGGGAACGCATCCGGAGGGGGAACGTGCATGGCTTGGCTGGATGACGAGCTCACGCGACGGCAGATCGTCCGCGGCGGACTGGCCGGGGGCCTCGCCCTCGGCGCCGGGGGCGTGCTCGCCGCGTGCGGCGGCGCGGACGACGGCGGGGGCACGGCGACGCAGGGCGAGCAGCCCGCCGCGCAGCTGCGCCGGGGCGGGACGCTGCGGGTGGGGGCGACAGGGGGCGGGCCGGACGACACGCTCGACGCCCACCAGCCCACCTCCGACCCGGACATCATGCGCTGCTGGCAGCTCTACGAGCCGCTGGCGGTGCGCAACCGCGAGTTCACCGAGCTCGAGATGGTCCTCGCCGAGTCGATCGAGGCGGAGCGCAGGGCCGACCGCTGGATCGTGCGCCTCAAGCAGGGCCTCGAGTTCCACAACGGCAAGACGGTCACCGCCGACGACGTCATCTTCAGCCTGCGCCGCATCACCGACCCCAAGAACCCCACCGCGGGGACGGGCTCGATCGGCTACATCGACCGCGGGGGGCTCAAGAAGCTCGACGAGCGCACGGTGCGCATCCCGCTCGAGTTCGCCAACTCGACCTTCCCCGAGGACCTCGGCCAGTACTTCAACGGGATCGTCCCGACGGACTACGACCCGAAGCAGCCCGTGGGCACGGGGCCGTTCCGCTACGGGAACCTCACGCCGGGCGAGCAGAGCACCTTCCCGCGCCACCCGAACTACTGGCGCCGGGGCGAGCCCCTGGCCGACGAGGTCGTGATCATCGACTTCACGGACGCGACCGCGAAGGTCAACGCGCTCCTCGGCGGGCAGGTGCAGGTCATCAACAACCTGCCCTACAGCCAGCTCGCGAACATCCAGGGCAACCAGCAGCTGCGCGCCGTGGTCTACGAGACCGGCTCCTGGCAGCCGTTCACGATGCGCGTGGACGCCGCCCCCTTCAACGACAACCGCGTGCGTCAGGCCTTCCGGCTCATCGTGGACCGCGAGCAGATGGTCCAGCAGGCGCTCAGCGGGCAGGGGCGCACCGCCAACGACCTGTACGCCCCCTACGACCCCTGCTACGCGAAGGAGCTGCCGCAGCGCCAGCAGGACCTCGAGCAGGCGAAGTCGCTCCTGCGGCAGGCGGGGCAGAGCGACCTGCGGGTGGACCTCAACACGGGCGACATCTTCCGCGGCGTGCTCGAGGCGGCCCAGGTCTTCGCCGAGCAGGCGAAGGGCGCGGGCGTGACGGTCCGCGTGAAGAAGCTCGAGAACTTCTACGGCGACAACTACCTCAAGTACCCCTTCGCACAGGACTTCTGGTCGACGCGGACCTACCTGACCCAGGTCGGGCAGGGCAGCCTGCCCACCTCGCCGTTCAACGAGACGCACTGGAACGACGAGCGGTACCTCCAGCTCATCCGCCAGGCGCGGGGCACGCTCGACGAGGCCAAGCGCTGCGAGATCCTCAAGGAGGCGCAGCGGATCGAGTACGAGCAGGGCGGCCACATCATCCCCTACTTCTCGAACGCGGTCGACGCCCACAGCACGCAGGTCGGCGGCGTCATGCCGGCGCGGTCGGGCTTCACCCTGGGCAACTACGGGCTGCGCGGGATCGGCTTCACGGCCTAGCCCGGCGGCGCTGGTCCCTCAGGGGACGAGCCGCCGCACGACCTCCGGCGTGATCGCCTCGCAGAGCTCGTCGGCCGCGCCGAGGCGGGCGGGGCCGAGCGTGCGGGTCACGGCGACCACCCGCGTCCCCGCCGCCCTCGCCGCGGCGACGCCCGCCTCCGTGTCCTCGAAGACGAGAACCTGGTCGGCGGGCAGGGCGAGGCGCTCGAGCGCGCGCACGTAGCCCTCCGGGTCGGGCTTGCCCGCGGTGACGCCCTCGGAGCCGACCACGAACGCGAAGGCGTCGCGCAGGCCGGCCGCGGCCACGACGGGCTCGATCTCCTCCCGGGCGGCCCCCGAGACGATGCCGAGCGGGACCCGCGCGGCCGCGTGGCGGACCGCCTCCCGCACGGCGGCCCCGATGCTGCTGCCGTCCGCCACCCGCCGGCGGTAGCGCGCGATCCTCTCCGCCACCAGGCCCTCGAGGTCCGCGGGCCGCCCGCCGAGCCCCCGGACGAAGATCTCCTCGTCGGAGAGGCCGGCGAGCCGGTCGAGGTACGCCGCGGGCGTCAGCTCGACGCCCCGCTGCGCGAAGAGCTCGGCGTAGATCGCCTGGAGGACGGGCTCGTCGTCGGAGAGCGTGCCGTTGAAGTCGAACAGGACGGCGCGTGGGCGCACGGGCGAGACCCTACGGGGCGGGGGGAGGGGGACGCCCCTCGCCCTAGCATGGCCGAGACCCTGTCGCACGACCGTGCGACAGACCGGGACCCGATGCACCGCCTGGCCGCCGCCCTCTACGTCCTCTTCGCCGTCGCCGAGCTCGGCCACTGGGCGATCGTCCCGCTGCTGCCCGCCTACGCGGAGCGCTTCGGGCTCTCCCAGGTCGAGTCGGGCGCGCTCGTGGCCGCCACGGGCCTCGCCACCCTGGTCGTCTCCCTGCCGGCCGGGGTCCTGGCCGAGCGGCTGGGCGCGCGGCGCCTGACCCTCGTGGCCACGGGGACCCTCGCCGCCGCCGCGGCGGCCCAGGCCCTCGCGCCGACCTACGCCCTGCTGCTCGCGGCCCGCCTCCTCCTCGGCCTCGGCTTCGGGATCGTGTGGACCGCGGGCCTGGCCTGGCTGACGGCGGCCACGGCCGACCGCTCCGCGGCGGGCGCGCTCGGCGGCACGGTCACCAGCGCCGGGATCGGCGTCGTCGTGGCCCCCGGCTTCGCGGGCGTCGTCGCCGAGGTGCTCGGGCTCGCTGCGCCCCCGCTCGTCGTGGCCACGGTCGCCCTCGTGCTCCTCGTCGTCCTGGCCCGCTGCGCGGCCGTCGA
>JALYMR010000199.1 GCA_030773615.1 Actinomycetota bacterium | reverse complement strand
CCGCCAGCCAGCGAGCAGCAGGGAGCGCGCGAGCGCCTTGCGCCGGTGGGCGAAGGCGGCCTGGACGAGCGCGCGCAGGGAGGCCTCGGGGGCCGGGCCCGTGCGCACGAGCCCGACGAGCACGGAGTCCACGTTGGGCACGGGGTGGAACACGGTGCGGGCCACGGGGCGCAGCACGCGCGCCTCGCACGCGAGCTGCGCGATGGCCGAGGGCACTCCGTAGGCCGGGGTGCCGGCGCGGGCGGCGAGGCGCTCGCCGACCTCGCGCTGGACCATGGCGACCCAGCGCTTGACCCCCTCGAGCTCGACGATCGTGCGCAGGATCGCGCTCGCGGCGATGCCGTAGGGCAGGTTGGCGACGACCTTCGTGGGTGCGGGGCGCAGCGCCGCGAGGTCGAGCTCGAGCGCGTCGGCGAGGTGCAGGGTGACGTTCGGGTGGGGCGCGATCGCGTCGCGCAGGGCGGGCTCGAGCGCGCGGTCGACCTCGACGACGTGGACGTGGGCGGCGCGGGCGGCGAGGTGCTCGGAGAGCACGCCGAGCCCGCCGCCGATCTCGAGCACGACGTCCTCGTCGGTCAGGCCCGAGGCCCGCGCGATCACCCCGAGGAGGTTCGAGTCGACGAGGAAGTTCTGCCCGAGGTCGCGCTTCGGGCGCACCCCGAACTCGCGCAGGCGCCGCAGGCTCGGCTGGGTCACCACGCGAAGAGCTCGGTCGCGGTGCGCTCGAGGCCGGCCTCGAGCGCCTCGTAGGCCACCCCGCGCCGCTGCGCGACGAAGCGCGCGGTGTGCGTGACGTACGCCGGCTGGTTGCGCTCGCGGCGCACGGCCTGGGGCGTGAGGTAGGGGGCGTCGGTCTCCACGAGCAACCGGTCCTCGGGCACCCGCTCGGCGGCCTCGGCCAGCGCCTCGTTGCGCGGGTAGGTCACGTTGCCGGCGAAGGAGATCCACCAGCCCTCGGCGAGGCACGCCTCGAGGCGGTCGGGCATGGAGAAGCAGTGCAGGACGACGCGGACGCCGTCGGCCCGGGCCCGCAGCGTGGCCACGGTCTCCTCCTCGGCCGCCCGGGTGTGGATGACGAGGGGCTTGCCCGTCGCCCGGGCGAGCTCGATGTGCGCGGCGAAGGCCCGCCGCTGGTCCTCCGCGGGCGCGCCCGCGCGGTAGAAGTCGAGGCCGGTCTCGCCGATCGCCGCGCAGCGCGGGTGGGCGGCGAGCACCTCGAGGTCGGCGAGCGCGGCGTCGTCGAACCCCGCGGCGCTGTTCGGATGCCGCCCGACCGCGGCGAGGACCCCGGGCTCGCGCTCGGCGGCGGCCAGCGCCGCCCGGCAGGACCCCGGGTCCGTCCCCACCGTGAGCAGCCGCGACACGCCCGCCGCGCGCGCTGCGGCCACGAGCTCGCCGTCGTCGCCGGGGCAGACGTCGAGGTGGGTGTGGCTGTCGATCACTCGGGCTTGGGGAAGAGCGGCGGAAGGCGCTCGACCCGGCGCAGGGCGCCCTGCCCCGGTCGCGCGCGCTCGAGGGAGAGGTCGGGCGCGCCGAGGGCGGCGAGCACGCGCTCGCTCGAGGCGGGGATGAAGGGGTGGAGCCAGACGGTGACCACCCGCAGCCCCTCGGCCAGGGAGGCGAGCGTCCGGTCGAGCTCCTCCGAGCGCGCCGGGTCCTTCGCGAGGGCCCACGGCGCCCGCTCCTCCACGTAGCGGTTCAGCGCGCGCACGGCCCGCCAGACCCGATCGAGCGCCCCGGACGGGTCGGGCACGTCCATGAGGGCGGGGACGTCGCGGTGCAGGCCGTCCACGTCGCCGAGCTCGTCGAGCCCGGCCGCGGGCACGTCGCCGTCCCGGTAGCGGTGGACCATGGCCAGCGTGCGGCTGACGAGGTTGCCGTACTCGTTGGCCAGCTCGTTCTCGTAGCGCGCGCCGAAGCCCGCGGTGGACACCGCGCCGTCCTGGCCGAATGACACCTCGCGCAGGCAGTAGTGGCGCAGGGCGTCGGCCCCGAACTCCTCGATGATCTGGAACGGGTCGAGCACGTTGCCGAGCGACTTGCTCATCTTGGATTCCTCGCCGCTCGCGTCGCGCATGAGCAGGAACCCATGGACGAACACGCCCTCGGGCAGCGGCAGGCCGGCGGCGAGGAGCAGCGCGGGCCAGAACACGCAGTGGAACTTGAGGATGTCCTTGCCGATGAGGTGGACGCTCGCCGGCCAGAAGACGTCCGTCAGGTCGTGCCCGTCGCGGGCGTAGCCGAGCGCGGTGTAGTAGTTGAGGAGCGCGTCGAACCAGACGTAGAAGACCTGCCCCTCGTCCCAGGGCACGGGGACCCCCCAGCGCAGGCGGGCGCGCGTGAGCGAGACGTCCTGCAGGCCGGAGGCGATGAACGATCGCGCCTCGTTGAACCGGTGCCGGGGCTGGACGAAGTCGGGGTGCTCGTCGTACAGGCGCTCGAGGTCGCCCTGGAAGGCGCTCAGCCGGAAGAACCAGTTCTCCTCCTGCTCCCAGCTCAGCTCGATGCGGTGGATGGGGCAGCGGTGCTCCTCGCCCGCCTCGGCCTCCGTCTTGAAGTCCGCGCAGCGCGGGCAGTACCAGCCCTCGTAGACGCCCTTGTAGACGTGCCCGTTGTCGCGCACGCGCGTGAGCACCTGCTGCACCCGGGCGACGTGCTCGGGGTCCGTCGTGCGGATGAAGAAGTCGTTCGAGACGTTGAGCTGGGGCATGAGCGCGCGGAAGCGCTCCGCGTTGCGGTCGGCGAGCTCCTGCGGGGTCACCCCCTCGCGCTCGGCGGCCAGGGCCACGGGCTCGCCGTGCTCGTCCGTGCCGGTGAGGAAGAACACCTCCTCCCCGCGCTGGCGGCGGTGACGGGCGAGCACATCGGCGCCGATGGCCGTGTACGCGTGCCCCAGGTGCGGGGCCGCGTTGACGTAGAAGATCGGCGTCGTGACGTAGAAGGACACGCTGCGCTGAGGCTAGTCAGCGGCGGCGTCCCCTCCGATTGCGCCCCGCCGGCCGCCTTCGGGGCGGGGCGCATCGCGTGCTCTCTCGCGTCGCGCGTGCAGAAGCAGGTCGTGGTGGTGTCGTTCTGCTCACGGCGACCTCAGCCCACCGCGCGGGCCGCTCGCGCGAGCTCACCCCGGCGCCGGTCGCGCCGGCGCAGGAGCCCGCCCAGCGGCAGCCC
>JALYMR010000198.1 GCA_030773615.1 Actinomycetota bacterium | reverse complement strand
GGCCGGGGCCGGGCGCGCTCGGAGCGGGTCGGGGGGCGGGGCTAGCGCGTGAAGCTCGTCGACCAGCCGACGGAGCCCCACTTGGCCCGGGCGGTGTCGACGCCGCTCCACTTCGCCCGGGTGGGGTCGGCGCCGCCCCACTTCGCGCGCAGCGAATCGGTCTCCGCGAGGCCGGTGATCTTCGCGCAGGAGCAGACGAAGCTCGCGCCGCCCCACTTCGCCCGCAGGCCGTCGGCCGCGGCCTGCCAGTCGAAGCCGCCCCACTTGGCCCGAGTGGGGTCGACGCGGCCCGTGGCCGGGTTGATCAGCGTGTTCGGGACGAGGCCGACGTTGGCGAGCCGCTCGTCGTCGTCCTCGGCGCCGCGCGCGCGGTCCACGGACACCTGGGTGCCGGTCCCCGGGACGTTGCGCGAGGTGTTGATGAGCGCGCCCTTGAGCTCGTCGGGCGTCCAGGCCGGGTTGACCTGGGCGAGGATCGCCGCGGCACCCGAGACGACGCCCGCCGCCATCGAGGTGCCGCCCAGTCGCAGGTACTGACCGCTGACCACGCAGGTCGGGCACTGGGCGGCGTAGGCGCTGCCGGGCGCCAGGGTGGAGACGAGCTTTGCGCCGGGGGCCATCACCTCCGGCTTGCGGAAGCCGTCCTGGGTGACGCCGGTGCTCGTCCAGCTCGCGATGACGTCGTCCTTGCGGCTCTTCGTGCCCCGGTCGTCCGCCCCGCCCACGGAGAGCACGTAGGGGTCATTCCCCGGGGCGAAGTTCACCGAGTTCGGCCCGCTGTTGCCCGAGGCGGCCACGACGAGGATGCCTGCGAAGTGGGCCTGCTCGGCCGCGGCCGCGAGCGGGTCGATCGTGTAGGACTGGGCGACGGTCGAGGTCAGCGACAGGTTCGCGACCTTGATGTTGTAGGTGGCCTTCTTGTCGACGACGAACTGCAGCCCGTTGATGACGTCGGCCACCGTCGTGTTGCCCTGGTCGTCGGAGGCCTTGACGTTGATGAGGTCGGCCTCGGGGGCCACGCCCATGTAGCGCTTGTCGAGCAGGTCCTGCGAGCCGCGGTTGTTCCCGTTGCCCGCGATGAGGCCGGCGACGTGCGTGCCGTGCCCGACCTGGTCGCCGGGGTTGGTCGCGTCGGGGTGTACCACCGCGCTGGCCACCACGCGCGAGGTCGGGTCCTGCTCCGAGCGGCGGAAGTCGGCGAGGTCCCCGGCGATCCCGGTGTCGATCACCGCGACGCCCACGCCGCGGCCGGACTCGCCGTCGTCGTCGTTCCAGGCCTTGGGCGAGCCGATCGAGTGGTTGAAGGCGGTGAGGATCTTCTTCGTTTCGATGCCGAGCCCCCCGCTCTGCTCCACGCTGCCGTTGAGCGTCACCGCGTGGACGCCGGGCTGGGCGGCGAGGGCGACGGCCTCTGCGGCGGCCATGCGCGCCTGCAGCCCGGCGATGAGCTCGAGCTCGTCGCCGGGCGTGCCGCCGGCGAGGCGGATGCGCTCGGCGCCGCGCTGGGCGGCGGCCGTGGAGGAGAACTGGACGATGACGTCGACGGGCCGCGTCGCGCGCTCGGCGGCGAGCTCGGCGAGGGCCGGCGTGACGTTGGCCGGGGCCGGCGCGGGGGCGAGGGCCGGCGGCGCGGCGAGGAGCGCCGACGAGGCGGCGAGGAGCGCGAGCGCGGTCTTGGGCCGCTTCCAGCCGATGCGCGCGGCGCTCGAGGGCGGGGGTGCTGCGGTCATCGTGACCTCCAGGATCGACATCCGTGTCGCCGGCAGCCGAGCCGTCTCACCGGCGTGAGACCTCTTGCTTTGCGTCCCGACCTCGCGAGCGGTTTGCCCTGGACTCGGCCCTCACCCCATCGGCGGTCCCGACGGGCCGCCTGAGCGGCCTGGACGCGCGTCCGGTGCGTCCGTATGCCGCGGGTATGGACGCGGTCAGGCCGCCAGGACGAGCGCGCCGGCCGTCTCGCGGGCCTCGTGCCAGGCGGCCGGATCGTGGCGCAGGCTGTGCTCGAGGGCGGCGACCACGCGCGGGCAGAACTGGGTGCCCGCGTGACGGCGGACCTCGGCGAGGGCGGCCTCGAAGCTCAGGCCCACCCGGTAGGGCCGGGTGGTCGTCATCGCGTCGAGCGTGTCGGCGACCGCGAGGATGCGGGCGGGGAGCGGGATGGCGTCGCCGGCGAGCGCGTCCGGGTAGCCCCGGCCGTCGAAGCGCTCGTGGTGGTGGCGGGCGATGTCCTTCGCGATGCCGGGCAGCTCGAGGCCGTCGAGGATGTACGTCGCGATCTCCGGATGGCGGCGCATCTCGAGCCACTCCGCGGGGTCGAGCTTGCCGGGCTTGAGCAGGACGTGGTCGCGGACGCCGACCTTGCCGATGTCGTGGATGACGCCGCCGAGCGCCACGGCCTCCAGGTCGTGCCCGGCCAGCCCGAGCTCGCGGGCGAGGCGCACGGCGTAGCCGGCGACCCGCTCCGTGTGACCCGCGGTGTAGGGGTCCTTCGCCTCGATGGTCCGGGCCAGGGAGGCGACGGTG
>JALYMR010000197.1 GCA_030773615.1 Actinomycetota bacterium | reverse complement strand
CCCATGCCCGACTCGACGACGAGCGTGATCATGGCCGACAGCGCGAGCGCGACCGAGTAGCGGCCGAAGTCGGCGGGCGAGAGCGTGCGCGCCACGACGACGATCACGCCGAGGCTGCTCAGCCGCGACGCGAGCTGGGCGATGGCGAAGGCGCCGACGTTCCGGGCGATCCGGCGACCGGTGACGCCACGATCGGCCGGCTCGGCATCCGTGCCACGCGCCGCGACGATCGAATCGGCCATCGCGGGCGACGATAGCGACGGGGCGCCGGGCCGCCATCGCACACCCGTCGAGTGGGGCCGAGGCCGACTAGGGGCCGACGAGGAGGCGGCGGTTCAGCTCGCGGATGCGCTCGCGGCTCGAGCTCGCGCGGACCGCGTCGCGCGCCGCGGCGGACATGGCCTCCCAGCGGCCGTCCTCGTCGGCGAGCAGGCGGGAGAGGTGATCGGCGAGCGCCTCCACGTCGCCCACCTCGAACAGGAAGCCGTTCTCGCCGGGCACGACGACGTCGCGCGCCTCCCCGATGTCCGTCACGACGACGGGCAGCCCGGAGGCCATCGCCTCGGTCATGGCGATGGAGAGCCCCTCGCGCTGGGACGGGAGCACGAAGACGCGGGCCTGGTGGTAGAGGCGCTCCACGTCAGAGACGAAGCCCAGGAAGTCGACCGCGTCCGCGACGCCGAGCCGCCCCGCCTCCTCGACGAGCTCGTCCATGAGGGGGCCGCGGCCCGCGATCGCGGCCTTCACGCCGGGGTGCTCCCGGCGGACCAGGGCGACGGCGGCGAGCAGCTCGTGCAGGCGCTTGCGCGGAATGAGCTGCGAGGCGGTGACGATGTCGTAGCGGCGCTCGCCGGGCGTCCCGAAGCGGTCGGCGTCGACGCTCGCGGGCAGGGCGACCACGCGCTGGGGGTCGAGCCCATGCGCGACGAGCTCGTCCCGCGCGCGCGAGCCCATGACCGCCACGACGTCGGCCCGGCGGAGCACCCGGACGAAGAGGCGCTCGAGCGCGGGCATCGGGCGGGGCAGGCGGCTGAGCACCTTGTTGTCCGAGCCGATGCCCCCGCCCTGCCACTCCGCGGGCCCGCCGATGAGGTGGACGTACGAGCGCCGGCCGGTCAGCCGGGCGACGAGGATCGCGGTGAGCGCGTGGGGGACGAGGTTGTAGCCCAGCACCCACCGCGGCCGCTCGCGCAGGGCGACCGCGACGCAGGTCAGGAGCTTCGCGAGCGCCCGGCCGCAGACCCGCACGAGCCAGGGCGGCGGCACGACCGTCCGCAGCTTGGGCATGGGGGGGCTGGGCGCGTCGGCGACGAGCGTCACCGAGCGCACCTCCTCGAGGTCCGTGATCGGCTCGAGGTGGGCGCGCAGCTGGTTCGGGTTCAGCGTGACGGTGACGAGCAGGCGCATGGGGGGCGGGATCCTAGGCCGCGGGATGCCGGCGTCACCCGTAGGACCGCGGGGCGACGGCGGCGAAGCTCGTGCCGACCTTCGGCGACGCGTGGTAGACGGTCGCGCGCTCGAACATGCCCTTCATGCGGTACAGGGAGAGCCGGAAGTTGTTCGGTCCCCCGCGGTTCGCCTTGTCCGCCGTGCGCATGCGCACCCGCGCGTGCAGGGGCCGCCACCCGTCGCCCGTGTTCGCGAACGTCTCCACGAACCCGACGGAGGGGTCGCGCGAGAGCTTGACGTGCCACACGTAGTCCACCCAGCGCCCGCGGACGAGGGGCAGGCGCCAGGGGATGTCCCAGTCGTAGGTGCCCGTGCGCTGCCAGCGGATCTCCGCCTCGCCCTGGCTGCCCTGCACGCGGACGTCGACCGGCCCGGCGCCGTCGTACGGGGGGCCGTAGACGGAGGCCAGGGTGATCCAGCCCCCGCGGGTCACCCGCGTCGGGAAGCTGCGGGGTAGCAGCGTCGACCAGCCGACCCAGTACTCCCCGCCCTGGACGAGGTCCTTGGGCCCCTCGATCTGCGCCCTGGGGTTCGCCGTCGGCCCGGTGTCGCCGTCGCGGACGGTGAACCTGGCCACCTTGCGGGCGGAGCCGAGGATCGGGTCGTCGACGATCGCGATCCGCTCGCGGTGGGTCGTGTAGGGCCAGCGGGACAGCCCGTGCGAGAAGTCGCCGTCCCAGGTCACCGTGCCCGGCCCCGAGCGGATCGCGCTGGGGCGCCTGGCCGCCCTTCGCCTGGTGGCGAACCCGACGCGATCCACGACGAGGTTGCGGTCGCACGTCCGGGAGCTGTGGTCGTTCGTGAAGGCGACGCTCACGGCGTGCCGCCCCGGGGACAGGGCGAGCCGCACGCGATGGCGCCGCCATGAGGTCGATCGGACCCGCGTGTGCAGCACGGCGCGGCCGTCGACGCGCACGGTCATCCGCGGGGCGCCCTCGCACTGCTCTCCGCGCGCGCGCGCGACGAGGACGGACCGGCCGGCACCCGCGAGGACCCGGCCGGCGGTCCTCGCCACCCCGTCGCCCCAGATGAGCAGGCTGCGGCCGCCTTTCGCCGACCCGTCATCCTGCACGCGGCCCGCGCCCGCGGTCAGCCGCAGGGTCTCGGCCTCGACCCCGGGCGCCGCGAGGGCGGGCGCGGGCAGCCCCGCCGTCGCCACGAGCGCGAGGGCGGCGAGCAGGAGAGCGGCGCGGGGGAAGCGGGGAGTGGGTGCGAGGCGTCGGGTCACGGTGCTCTGCATCGGCCAGCGGCACGGGGAGGTTGACCGCGACGACGACGAAGGTCACCCGACCGCTCGTCGTACGTCCGTCGACGTCCTCGATCGCCCCGGGCCAGGCTGGTACAAACGGGTCGACTCGCTGGGACCGCCGGAGCCGTGCATGGGCGCCAGCGGTCGCGAACGCGTTGCTACCTTAGGAGCCCGGTGTTCCCGAACTTGTAC
>JALYMR010000196.1 GCA_030773615.1 Actinomycetota bacterium | reverse complement strand
GTGCCCAGGGACACCATGAGGACCTCCCGCTCGGGGTGGTGCTTGCGCGCCTCCACGAGCGCGCACATCGCGGGGTTGTTCGCGAACAGGCCGCCGTCGACGAGCGACAGCCAGCCCGGCGGCTCGGCCGTCTCCAGCCGGACCGCCTCGAACAGCGTCGGTGCCGCCGAGCTCGCCTCGGCGACGAGCGCGACGGGGAAGTCGCGCGAGCGCGCCGGATCGCGCGCGTCGCGGCGCCGGAAGAAGAACGCCGTGCGGCGCTCCGTCTCGTAGGCGGGCACGAGCACCTCGCACAGCGCGTCGCGCAGCCGCCCCTTCCCGAGGTAGGCGCGCAGGGCGCGCCGAAGGCCGTCCGAGGGGTACTTCTCGTCCTCGACGCCGCCGAGACGCCGGACGCGCTCGGCCACCGAGCGGGCGAAGATCAGGGGGCCGTCGCGCTCGTAGAGCTCGACGAGGTCGCCCGCCCGCCAGCGCGGGCGACCGCCCTCCCCGGCGAGGGTGAGGGCCAGCGCGATGATCGCCCCGGTGGACGTCCCCGCCACGACGTCGAAGAGCGCGCTGACCGGCCGGCCCGTGCGCTCCTCGAGGCGCTCGAGGACGAGGGCGGGGAGGATCCCGCGGATCCCCCCGCCGTCGATGGAGAGGACGGTCAGCGGCGTCGGCATGCGCCGCCGGCCGTCAGACGGCCTGCGCCTGCGCCTCCAGCCCGGCGGCGCGACGCAGCGCGGCGGCCTTGTCCGTGCGCTCCCAGGTGAAGTCGGCGTCCTCGCGGCCGAAGTGCCCGTACGCCGCGGTCTTCTGGTAGATGGGCCGGTGGAGCTTGAGGTCCTCCCGGAACGCGCCCGGGCGCAGGTCGAAGTGCTCGTCGACGAGCTCGAGGATGCGGCTGCGGCCGATGCGCTCGGTGCCGAAGGTCTCGACCATCACCGACACGGGGTGGGCGACGCCGATCGCGTAGGCCACCTGCACCTCGGCCCGGTCGGCGAGGCCCGCCGCCACGAGGTTCTTGGCCACGTAGCGCGCGGCGTAGGCGGCGGAGCGGTCGACCTTCGAGGGGTCCTTGCCGGAGAACGCGCCACCGCCGTGGCGGGCCATGCCGCCGTAGGTGTCGACGATGATCTTGCGGCCGGTCAGCCCGCAGTCGCCCATGGGCCCGCCGATCACGAACCGTCCGGTCGGGTTCACCAGGAAGTTGCGGCGAAGCTTCTTCGCGTCGAAGAGCTCGTCGGGGAGGACGGGCTCGACGACGTGCTCCCAGAGGTCCTCGCGGATGAGCTCCTCGGCGCCCTCGCGGTGCTGGGAGGAGATGAGGACCTTCTCGATCTCGACCGGCCTGCCGTCGCGGTAGCGGACGGTGACCTGGGTCTTGCCGTCCGGGCGCAGGTAGTTGAGGGTGTCGGCCTTGCGCACCGCGGCCAGGCGCTGGGCGAGCCGGTGGGCGAGCGAGATCGGCAGGGGCATGAGCTCGTCGGTCTCGCGCGTGGCGTAGCCGAACATCATGCCCTGGTCCCCCGCGCCGGCGACGTCGAGCTCGTCGTCGTCGTCGGGGTCCGTGCGCGTCTCGTAGGCGCGGTCGACGCCCTGGGCGATGTCCGGGGACTGCTTGTCGACGGCGTTGATCACCGCGCAGGTGTGGCAGTCGAAGCCGTAGGCGGCGTCCGTGTAGCCGATGCGGGCGATGGTCTCGCGCGCGATCTCCTGGAAGTCCACGTACGTGTTCGTGGTGAGCTCGCCGGAGATGACGACGAGGCCGGTGTTCACCAGGGTCTCGCACGCAACGCGGCCCGCGGGGTCGGCGCGCAGGACCGCGTCCAGGACGCCGTCGGAGATCTGGTCCGCGACCTTGTCGGGATGCCCCTCGGTGACCGACTCCGAGGTGAAGAGGAACTCGTTGTCGTCCATTGGGGGCCGAGCCTAGCGAGGGGGGAAGCCCGCGGAGCGGGGCCCTCGCTAGGACGGGCCCTTAGCGGGCGCTCCGCCGGTCGCGGCGCTCGACGAGGTCGAGGACGATCGGGACGCCGTCCATGCCGAACCGCGCCCGCAGGCGGTTCTCGAGGAAGTAGGCGTAGTCGCGGGTGATCCGGGCGCGGCTGTTGACCTGGATGGCGAAGCGCGGCGGGCGCACCCCGATCTGCGCGGCGTAGAGGAGCTTCAGGCGGTGGCCCTGCTTCGCCGGGGGCTGGCGGGCCTGGGTGGCCTCGGAGAGCCAGCGGTTGAGCTCGGGGGTGGGAACCCGCACGCGCAGGCGGTCGCCGAGGGTGATCGCCTCGCCCAGGACGCGCTGCACGCCGCGGCCGGTAAGCGCGCTCGCGGTGAGCACCTTCGGGCGCTGGCGCAGCTTGGCCGCCACCTTGCCGCGCTCGTGCTTGAGGTCGCCCTCGTCCATCTCCGTGGCGTCCCACTTGTTGAGCACGAGCGCCGTCGCGCAGTGCGCCTCCATCGCGAGCTCGGCCACCCGCAGGTCCTGCGCCGTGACCCCATCCGTGGCGTCGCAGACGACCAGGGCGACGTCGGCGCGCTCCGCGGCCCGCTGGGAGCGCAGGCTCGTGTAGTACTCGACGGACTCGGTGACCTTGGCCTGGCGGCGCATGCCCGCGGTGTCCACCACGACGAGGCGGCGGCCGTCGACCTCGAGGGGCAGGTCGATGGCGTCACGGGTCGTGCCCGCGACCTCGCTGACGATGACCCGCTCGTCGCCCACGAAGCGGTTGACCAGCGAGGACTTGCCGACGTTCGGGCGCCCGATGACCGCCAGGCGCACCGTGTCCTCGTCCTCGTCCTCCCCGTCGCCGTCGGGGGGCAGGAGCTCCACGATGCGGTCGAGGAGGTCGCCCGTGCCCAGCCCCTGGGCGGCGGAGACGGCGACGGGCTCACCCAGCCCGAGCCGGTGGCCCTCGGCGGCGAGGGCGAGGTCGCGCACGTCGTCGACCTTGTTCGCGGCGACGACGACGGGCTTGTGCGCGCGGCGCAGGAGGTCGGCGAGCTCCTCGTCGCCGGCGCGCACGCCGGCCTGGGCGTCGAGGACGAACATGGCCACGTCGGCGTCGGCCAGGGCGGCCTGCGCCTGCTCGCGGATCGAGCCCGCGATGGGGTCGGGGTCCTCGCGGTCCATGCCGCCCGTGTCGATGAGCATGAAGCGCCGCCCGTTCCACTCCACGGGCAGCTCCTTGCGGTCGCGGGTGATCCCGGGGCGCTCGTGGACGACCGCCTCGCGGGTCCCCGTGAGGCGGTTGACGAGCGAGGACTTGCCGACGTTGGGGTAGCCGACGACGGCGACCTTCGTCATCGCCGTGCCCCCACGAGTGCGACGATGCGCTCCACGACCTCGTCCACGGCGAGCCCCGTCGTGTCGACCCGCACCGCGTCGGGGGCGGGCACGAGCGGCGAGGCGGCGCGGGAGGCGTCGCGCTCGTCGCGCTCGCGCAGCTCGCGCAGCACGCCCTCGGGGTCGGCGCCGAGCTCGGCGGCCCGCCGGCGGGCGCGCTCCTCGGGCGACGCGGTGAGGAAGACCTTCACCTCGGCCTCCGGGACGACGACCGTGCCGATGTCACGTCCCTCGGCGACGTGGTCGCCCAGGGCGAGCACCTCGCGCTGGCGGGCGACGAGGTTACGGCGCACCTCGGGGTCCGCGGCCAGGCGCGAGGCCTGCGCGGACACCTCGGGGGTGCGGATCGCCGCGGTGACGTCCTCGCCGTCGAGCAGCACGCGCTCGCCGAGCTCGAACCGGGCCTCGGCCGGAGCGGCGGCGCCGCGCAGCGCGGCGAGCGCGACCGCGCGGTACATCGCCCCCGTGTCGAGGTAGGCGAAGCCGAGCGCCGCGGCGACCGCGCGGGCCACGGTGGATTTCCCGGCGCCGCCCGGGCCGTCGATGGCGATGACCATGGCCAGAGCCTACGACCGGGCGTCGGCGCGCAGGGCGCGCCGGGCGAGCAGCGCCCCGGCCACCAGCGCGGCGCCGAGCACGCCCAGGGCCACGAGGGCGAGCGGCGAGGCGAGGTCGTCGAGCGTGGCCCCGAGCGCCGTGTAGGCGAACGCACGCGGGGCGCTGCCGAGCGCCGTGCCCAGGGCGAGGTGCCGAGCGCGGACCCCGGCGGCGCCCGCGGCGTAGTTCACGGGGCCGTCGGGCACGCCGGGCAGCAGGCGCTGCGCGACGACGGCCCACAGGCCGCGGCGGGCGAGCCAGCGCTCGAGGGCCAGCGCGCGCCCCGACCGCGCCCGCGGCCCGGCCGCCCGACCCACGACCAGCCCGATGAGCGCGGAGCCGACGGTCGCGCTCAGCGCGAGCACGAACCCGAGCCCGAGCCCGAAGAGCAGGCCGGCGGCGGCGCTGAGCAGGGGCCCGGGGAGCAGGAGCGCCCCGAGGAGGGCGGATAGGGACACGAAGGCGAGGGGGGCGAGCCCGCCCGCCGAGCGCACCGCCCGCTCGACCTCCGCGGGCTCGACGACCCGGGCGACCCCGAAGACCGCGTAGAGGGCGACGAGTCCGGCGGCGAGCAGCGCGAGCCGGGCCCGGGCGCCCCTCACCCGCGCAGCGCGGCGAGGTCGGCGAGGGCGTCGGGGTACGACACCGCCGCGGCCTCGGCGCCCACCACCTCCACCCCCTCGCGCGAGGCGAGCCCGGCGACCGCGCCGAGGATGGCCAGGCGGTGGTCGCCGTGGGCGTCGAGGGCGCCGCCGCGCAGCCCGGCCGTGCCCTGCACGGCGAAGCCGTCCGCGGTCGCCTCGAGCTCGCCGCCGAGCCCGCGCAGGCCGTCGACCACGGCCGCAATGCGGTCGGACTCCTTGACCCGCAGCTCCCCGGCGCCCCGCACGATCGTCTCGCCCTCCGCGAAGCAGCCGAGCAGGGCCACGAGCGGCAGCTCGTCGATGGCCAGGGGCACCTCGTCGGGCTGGACCTCCGTGGCCCGCAGCCCGTCGGCGCTCACCGTGAGATCGCCGACCGGCTCGTGGTCCGGCGCGGCCCGCCCGCGCTCCTCGAGCTCGCCCTCCACCCGGGCCCCCATGCGCTCGAGGATGCGCAGGAAGCCGATCCGCGTCCAGTTCGTCCCCACGCCGCGCACGGTGACCCGCGACCCGGGGACGAGCGCGGCGGCGGCGAGCGGGAAGGCGGCCGACGACGGGTCGCCCGGCACGCGCCAGGCCCGGGCGGTCAGGATCTCCGCGGGCTCGAGGGTGAGCCGGGCGCCGTCGCGGGTCACCCTCGCCCCCAGCGCGGCGAGCATGCGCTCCGTGTGGTCGCGGCTCGGGGCCGGCTCGATGAGCGTCGTCGCCCCCTCGGCGAGCAGCCCGGCGAGCAGGAGGCACGACTTGACCTGGGCGCTCGCGACGGCGAGCGTCTGCTCGCCGCCGTGCAGGGGCGCGCCGCGGACGCGCAGCGGCGCGAAGCGCCCCTCCGTCGCCTCGATGTCGGCGCCCATCGCCCGCAGGGGGGCCGCGACCCGGTCCACCGGGCGCCGGCGGATGGAGGCGTCCCCGTCGAGGGTGAAGGCGCGCCCCTCCTGCCCGGCGAGCCAGCCCGGCAGGAGGCGCAGCAGCGTCCCCGCGTTGCCGACGTCGATCGCCCCGTCGGGCTCCCGGGCCCCGCGCAGCCCCACCCCGGCGACGACGAGTCCCTCCCTGCGGCGCTCCACGCGCGCCCCGAGGGCGGCGACGGCGGCGAGCGTCGAGCGGGTGTCCGCGGCGTCGAGGTAGCCCTGGATCGGCGTCTCGCCGTCGGCGAGCGCCGCGAGGATCGCCGCGCGGTGGGAGATCGACTTGTCCGGCGGGGCGACGAGGCTTCCCCGCAGTCGCCGCGCGGGCCCAACGCGGACGTTCACGTCGCCGGCCGCCCCAGGCCGTCCACGAGCCCCGCGGCGCGGTCGGCGTCCTCCTCGCGCACCCAGAGCGCGACGACGCCCGTGCGGCCGTCGGGCGCCGGGGCGAGCGCGAGGTCCGAGATGTTGATCCCCGCCCGCCCCAGGGTGAGCGCGAGCTCGGCGATCACCCCCGGGCGGTTCGGGACGACGAGGCGCAGCTCGCGCGTCTCGCCGCCGGCCAGCCCGGCCTCGAGCAGCGCACGCCGCTGCTCGGCGGCCCGGGCCTGCCAGCCCTCGAGGTCCTCCCCCGCGCGCAGGGCGTCGCGGACCTCGCCGAGGCCGGCGATCGCGTCCCCCAGCGCGTCGGCCAGGGCCTCGCGGTTCGCGCCGTAGATCCCCGCCCACAGCGGCGGGTTGGCCCCCGCCACCCGGGTGGCGTCGCGGAAGCTCGGGCCCGTGGCGGGCAGGTGCTCCCCGTCGAGCGCCCGCGCGGCCTGGGCGACGAGCACGTTGGCCACAACGTGGGGCAGGTGCGAGACGGCGGCCATGAGCCGGTCGTGCGCCTCGGGATCGATCGCCGCGGGCCGGGCGCCCAGCCCGCTGAGCAGCCGGTGCAGGCGCTCGTAGAGCAGGCCCGAGGTCCTCGCGGTGGGGGTCAGGTACCAGGTCGCGCCGTCGAACAGGTCGGCGCGCGCGTGGGCCACCCCGGCGGCCTCGGCCCCGGCGAGGGGGTGGCCGCCGACGAAGCGCTCGTCGGCGACCGCGGCGACCACCTCGCGCTTCGTCGAGCCCACGTCGGTCACCACGCAGCCCTCCGGCGCGGCCGCGAGGGCGACGCGCACGGCGTCGGGCAGGGCCGTCACCGGGGCGGCCACGACCGCCGCTTGCGCGCCGGCCAAGGCC
>JALYMR010000195.1 GCA_030773615.1 Actinomycetota bacterium | reverse complement strand
CGTGCATGCCCAGCTGCGCCCTGAGGGCGTGCGGGTCGGCCGAAAGCGTTGAGCGGCTGATGCAGACCGCCGGGCTAAAGCGGGCTGATCCGCCGCAAGCGCGGCCGGACCACGTGTCGGTGCGCGCCGTCCGCACCGCCCCCAACCCTGGTTTGAGCGCGACTTCAACCCGACCGCGCCGAACCGGCTGTGGGTCGCCGACATCACCTCCATCCGCACGTGGAGGGCTGGCTCTACCTGGCCGCGGTCAGGGACTGCTACTCGCGGCGGATCGTCGGCTGGGCGATGGCCGACACCTGCGCGCCGAGCTCGTCGTCGACGCGCTCGAGATGGCCTTCGCCCGGCGCCGGCCGGCGCCCGGGTTTGATCCATCACTCGGATCAGGCCGCCCAGTTCGTCGCGCTGATCTTCGGCAGCGAGGGGTGTTGGGAGCAGCTGCCTAGTCGTGCCGGTGAGGAGGCGGGGTTCAGCGTCTGCCCTACGGGCGAGTCCGATCGGCGTGGGTCTCTCGCAGCGCCAGATGGCCAGGGGCGGGGACTTGCGTCATCGGCCTACAGCCCTGGCCCCTGTCGTCGAGAGGTACGGGCCGGGTACGTCAGCCTCGGCACCAGGGGATACGCCCCGCCACTCCCCGAAGTGCAAGCTTCGGCCATAGCAGGCGAACTGTCCCTTGCGGACCCTCAAGCGCCCTGTCGTCCTGTGCTCGACGATGCCTTACAAGCAGGAGGTCCCCGGTTCGAGCCCGGGACCGCCCATGCGACGTCGCCCCGCCTGCGGTCCGTTCGACCGCGTCCGACGGCGCTCAAGGCACCGCCGCGCCTGCCGATGCTCATGTCGGTGACCGAGGGCTCCAGCAAGGACGGGAAGGACACGCCGGCGTCGCGGGTTCCGCTCGCCGCGCGGGCGCTCGTCGTCGCCCTGTCGATCGCGGCCGTCGTCATCGCGGGCATCCTCGCGCTCGAGCGACAGGCCGAGCGCGAGCGCGCGCTGGAGCGGACCTTCTCCGGTTTGCGCTTCGACGCCAACCGCGTGAGCACGCTCGAGTGGCAGGCGATCGCGACGGGGAGGGCGGAGGCGCCCGTCCGTCAGGAGGTCCAGGGGCTGCTGGAGTCGGTGCAGCGGGTGCTCGACGGGCTGGACGTGCCCCGCGACGACCGGGAAGCGGTGGCGCGCGTGCAGCGAGCGGTACGCCTCTACGTCCCCGCCGTGCGCGACCGGTTCGCGCTGCTCGCCGCCGGGCGCCTGGAGGAAGCCGAGGAGCTCGACGAGGAGCGCGTCGACCCGGCGTTCGAGGCGCTGCACGAGCACCTCACGACGGCGACGCGCGAGGCCGAGGCGGACGCCGCGGCCAGCGAGAGGACCCAGCAGTGGGGCACGACCCTGCTGCTCCTGGCCGCCGCGGTGCTGCTCGCCGTCCTGTTCACCCGCGGTGAGCGCGCGCGGCGCGCGGCGGCGGCGCAGGAGGCCCGTCGGAAGAGCCTGCAGCAGTACGAGGGGCTGCTGCGCCAGTCCGCCGACGTCGTCCTCGTCGTCGGCGACGGCGATCGCCTCCAGTACGTCAGCGAGCCCGTCCGCGCCCTGCTCGGGCGCGAACCCGACGCGCTCGTGGGCCAGGACGTCGCGTCGCTGCTCGCCGACGGCGCCTCGCCCACGGCGCTGGCCGACGTGCTGACCGCCGCTCGCTCGACCGGGGCGGGCATCAGCGAGCTGTGGCTGCGACGGGCCGAGGGGGTTCCTGTGCCCGTCGAGGTCCGCGCGGGCGAGCTCGAGGGCGACGCGCTGCTCAGCGGCGTCGTGCTCAACGTGCGGGACATCACCAGCCGCAAGGCGCTCGAGGACGAGCTGCGCCACCAGGCACGCCACGACGCGCTGACCGGGCTGCCGAACCGCGCCCTGCTCGAGGAGCGCCTGCGGCAGGCGGTGGCCCGGGCGCGGCGCGCCCACGAGCGCGTCGGGGTGCTGCTGCTCGACCTCGACGAGTTCAAGGGGGTGAACGACTCCCTGGGACACGCCGCCGGCGACGCGCTGCTCACGGTCGTCGCGCAGCGCCTCGTGGGCGCGGTGCGCGCGAGCGACACGGTCGCCCGCCTGGGTGGCGACGAGTTCGCCGTGCTGCTCACCGAACCCGGCGAGCTCCAGGACGTCACCGGGCTCGCCGACCGCCTGCTGGGCGCCCTCACCCCGCCGGTGCGCCTCCAGGGCCGCGAGGTCTACCCCCACGCCAGCCTGGGCATCGCGCTCAGCGAGCCGCTCCAGGCCGAGCCCGCGGACGACCACGAGCAGGCCGTCGCCCTGCTGCGCGGCGCCGACATCGCGATGTACACGGCCAAGACGCAGGGCAAGGGTGGCAGGGAGGTCTTCGCCCCGCAGATGCACGCCGCCGCCCTCGAGAAGCTCGAGCGCAGGGCCGAGCTGCAGCGCGCCCTGGAGCGCGACGAGCTGCGGCTGCACCTCCAGCCCATCGTCAACCTCGCCACGGGCGCGATCGAGGGGGCGGAGGCCCTCGTGCGATGGCAGCACCCGACCCGGGGCCTGCTCCCGCCCGCCGAGTTCGTGGGGCTGGCCGAGGAGACGAACCTCATCGTGCCCCTCGGCGCCTGGGTGCTGCGGACGGCGTGCCGCCACGCGGCCGGCTGGCGGGACGAGTTCCCCGACGAGCCCGAGCGCTACGTGAGCGTCAACGTCGCCGGCCACCAGCTCCAGCGCGCCGAGTTCCTCGACGAGGTCGAGCGGGCCCTGCGCGAGTCGGCGCTGCCCGCCTCCTGCCTCATGCTCGAGGTCACGGAGTCCGCGCTGCTCGAGGACAGCACCACGAACGCGCGCCGGCTGCAGGCCCTGCGCCGGCTCGGCGTGCGCCTGGCCATCGACGACTTCGGCACGGGCTACTCCGCCCTGAACTACCTGCGGCGCTTCCGGATGGACGTGCTCAAGATCGATCGCTCGTTCATCGACGGCGTCGACAACCCGTCCGAGCAGTCGGCGCTGGTCGACGCCATCCTCACCATGGCCCGCGCCCTCGACCTGCGCGTCGTCGCCGAGGGCATCGAGGAGGACCCGCAGCTCGCGCACCTGCGCGGGCGGGCCTGCGCCCTCGGCCAGGGCTACCTCTTCGCCCGCCCGCTGCCGCCCGCCGAGCTCACCGCGCTGCTCGCCAGCCAGCCGCAGGGCTTCGCG
>JALYMR010000194.1 GCA_030773615.1 Actinomycetota bacterium | reverse complement strand
CCGCTGGCGGGGAGCGCGGTCGCTGACGCTCACGGCGACCGAGATGCGGGCGGTCGTGAGCAGGCCGCCCGCGAGCACGAGCGCGGCGCCCGCGAGCGCGAGCCAGGGCCCCAGCTCGGGGTCGGCCGCGCGGAGGCGGGGCGGAGGCTCGACGAGCTGGACGGCCACGGCGAGGACGGCGAGCGCGCCGAGGCCGAGCAGCCGGTGGCCGTCGGCGCGCCCGGGTCCGCGCAGGCGGCCGAGGGCCAGGGCGAGCGCGGTCAGCGCGAGCCCGGCGAGGAGCACGTCGAGGCTCTCGAAGGCGCTCCACGCCGACCCGCCGGGGGTGAACCACCCGACGAAGAGGCTGAGCAGCAGCACGCCTCCCCCGAGAGCGGCCAGGGCGGGTCCCGCGTCGAAGCGATCGAGCATGGGGGACCCTTACCCCGCGGGCCCCCTGCCCTCCCCCCGGGCCGCGCCCCGCCCTGGCCGCCCGCGTCAGGCCCGGGCCAGGAGCTCGTCGAGCGCGCGCCGCTGGCGCTCGGTCATCGACCCGAGCGTCTTCGTCTCGGACACCATGACCTCGGCCAGCACGCGCCGGACGCGGTTGTGGCCCCAGCGTCGCTGGCTCGTGAGGAGCTCGGCCACGGCCATGCCCTCCGCCTCGGGCGGGCAGGTTCGGATGACCTCGCCCGCTGTGAGTCGACCCGCCCCGATCCGCCGCTTGAGCTCGGCCCGCGCCAGGCGCACCTGGTTGGCGCGCGCGAGCGCGCGCAGGTGCTGTGGCGGCGGGGCGAGCGTCCCGGTCCCGTGCATGCGTCCTCCCTGTCGCCCCTGACGGCAGGGGCGACCGGCATCGTGATTGGCGTTCTGGGCGCGAGCAGCCGACGCGGCGATCGGGTCGTTCCTGGCGACCTCCCCGCCCCGGCCTCCTCGAGCGGGGGGCGGAGCTTCGCGAGCGTTGGCGGGTCGGTCAACGCCCGATTCGGCGAACCCTGCGCTAGGTGCGCACTTTCCCTCTCGAGCGATCAGCCCACTGATCCGCCGACCCTCACGGCCGCGCGAGGTGTGTCATCCGGGCGCCGGGAGGGGCCCGTGCTCGGCCTCGAACGCGGCCTTCACCGTCGCGAACCGCTCGAGCGCTGCGTCGAGCACGGCGGGCTCGTGGGTGGCCATGACGCTCGTGCGCAGCAGCGCGCCGCCCGGCGGGACCGCGGGGTGCAGGGCGACGTTCACGAACACCCCCGCGTCCCACAGCGCCCGCCACAGCAGGGCCGCCTTCCAGTCGTCGGCCACGTGGACGGGCACGATCGGCGCGACGACGTCGCCGCCGTGCTCCACCACGCGGAAGCCGAGCTCGCGCAGGCCGGCCTGCCAGCGGCGCGCGTTGGCGCCCACCCGGGCCATGAGCTCGACGCCCTCCTGCGAGCGGATGATCCGCAGGGCGGCGAGGGCCGCGCCCACCGCGGCCGGCACCGCCGAGGCGGTGAACAGGAAGGCGCGGCTCTGGATGCGCAGGAACTCCACGACCTCGCGGTCGCCGGCGATGAAGCCGCCGCACGAGGCGAGCGACTTCGAGAACGTGCCCATGCGCAGGTCGACGCCGTCCTCGACCGCGAGGAGCTCGCAGGTGCCCGCGCCCCGCGCGCCGAGCACGCCGGCCGCGTGGGCCTCGTCGACCATGAGCCGTGCTCCGAAGCGCCGGCACAGGGCGCTGATGGCGGGCACGGGGGCGAGGTCGCCCTCCATGGAGAAGACGCCGTCGACGACGACGAGCACCCCGCCGCCGTCGGCCGCCGCGCGCTCGAGCTGGCGCTCGAGCTTGTCGAGCCGGCCGTGGCGGAAGGCGCGCAGCTTCGCCCGGGAGAGCGCGCAGCCGTCGAGGATGGAGGCGTGGTCGGCGGAGTCCGCGATGACGGTGTCCTCCGGCCCGAGCAGGGTGCCCAGCGCGCCGAGGTTGGCCTGGTGGCCCGTGGTGAACACGAGCGCGTCCTCCGTGCCCATCCACGCCGCGAGCTCCTCCTCGAGCGCGAGGTGCAGCGGCGTCGTGCCGTTGAGCAGGCGCGAGCCCGTCAGGCCGGTGCCGAAGCGCTCGAGCGCATCGCGGGCGCCGGCGATGACCCGGGGGTCGCCGGTCAGGCCGAGGTAGTTGTTCGACCCGAGCATGATCCGCTCGGCGCCCTCCATCTCCACCACGGGGGCGGCGGGCGACTCCACGAGCCGGAAGTAGGGGAGCAGCCCGGCCTCCCGCGCGGCGCGCAGCTGCTCGCTGCGCTCGTGCCCGCGCACCTTCGCGAAGAGATCGGTCGAGGTCGAGGCCATGGAGGTCCCTTCGCCGCGGCAGCCGGTGTAGGTTCCCGCCCGTGTCCGTCGAGGTCCGCCCCGTCGGCTCGCGGCAGGAGCTCCGGGAGTTCATCGAGCTCCCGTTCCGCCTGCATCGTACATCGCCCCAGTGGACGCCCCCGCTGCGCATCGAGCGCCACGCGTTCCTCTCGCGCCGCCTCAACGCCTTCTTCCGCGAGGGCGACGCGCGCCTCTTCCTGGCTCGCCGGGGCGAGCGCGTGGTGGGCCGCATCACCGCCCACGTCGACCCGCCCTTCAACGCCGCGGGTGGCCACCGCTGGGGTCTGTTCGGCTTTCTCGAGCTCGAGGACGACCCCGAGGTCCTCCACGCCCTGCTGCGCGCCGCGGAGGGCTGGCTGCGCCCCCGGGGCCGCGATCGCCTCGTGGGCCCCGTGGACTTCCGGGTCAACGACGAGGCCGGGGTCCTCGTCGAGGGCTTCGAGCGCGAGCCCGTCATCCGCCAGGCCTGGCACCCGCCGCACTACGCGCGCCTGTGCGAGGGGGCGGGCCTCACGAAGGCGAAGGACCTCCTGTTCTGGGAGGTCGTCATCGAGGACCGCGAGCGGATCGACCCCCGCGTCGTCCGCCTGGCCGAGCGCGCCCGCGACCGGGACGGGCTCGTGATCCGCCACGTCACCCACCGGACGCTGCGCGCGGACCTCGACCGCCTGGCCGAGATCTACCACGCCGCCTGGGCCGGCGACTGGGGGTTCGTGCCCTACTCGAAGGCCGACCTCGACCAGGCCGCGCTCGAGATGCACCTCGTGTTCGACCCGCGTTGGGCGATGGTCGCCGAGCGCGACGGCGAGACGGCGGGCATGGCCCTGACCTTCCCCGACGCGAACCAGGTGCTACGGCGGATGGGCGGCCGCCTGCTGCCCCTGGGCTGGACGCACCTCCTGCGCCGGGGCCGGCTCATCGACCGCGTCCGGGTCGGCTTTCTCGGCGTGAAGCCCGAGTTCCAGGGCACCGGGGCGGCCGCCGCCCTCTACCTGCGGCACTTCGAGATGGCGGCGGTCACGCCTCACAAGCGGGCCGAGATGGGGTGGGTGCGGGAGGACAACCTGCACATGAACCGGGCGCTCGAGGCGGTCGGCGCCCGCGCCGTCAAGCGCTTTCGCGTCTTCGAGCGGCCCCTTCCGGCCTAGGTCGACGGGCAAAGGCCGAATCCCGATCGGGATTGGTATGTTCCTGGCCATGAACAAGGTCGAGAAGGCGAAGGTGGACAAGGACGGGCTCGACGTGTTCGACGAGCTCATGCGCGGCGCGCGCGAGGGGTGGGAGGCCCTCGACGCCGACGACGTCATGCGCCTGAAGTGGTACGGCCTCTACCCGCACAACACCGAGGACGGGCACTTCATGCTCCGCACGAAGGTCGTGCAGGGCGTGCTCAGCGCCGACCAGGCGGAGACGATGGCCTCGATCGCCGAGGACTTCGGCCGCGGCGTCATCGACTGCACCACGCGCCAGTGCTTCCAGATCCACTGGATCCGCCTCGAGCAGGTGCCCGAGATCTTCCGCCGCCTCGACGCCGTGGGCCTCACCACGCTCGGGGCCTGCGGCGACATCACCCGCAACGTCGTGGGCTGCACCCTCGCCGGCATCGGCCACGACCAGATCGTCGACGGCCACGCCACCTCCGAGGCGATCCACGAGCGCTTCCTGGGCAACAAGGCCTTCTCGAACCTGCCCCGCAAGCTCAAGATCTCCGTGACGGGCTGCCGTGAGGACTGCGCCCGCGGGCTCATCAACGACGTCGCCCTGAGCGGGGCGATCGCCGACGATGGCACCCCGGGCTTCAACCTGCGCGTGGGCGGCGGCCTCTCGAGCCACCCGCGCTTCGCGCGCTGGGTCGACGTCTTCGTCACCCCGGACGAGGCCCCCGAGGTCGTCGAGGGCGTCATCGCGATGTTCCGCGACGCCGAGGAGAACCGCAAGGCGCGCGGCAAGGCGCGCCTGAAGTTCCTCGTCGACCGCGTCGGCCCCGAGGCCTTCCGCGAGGAGCTCGAGCGCCGGGTCGGCCGCCCGCTGCGCCACGGCGCGAAGCAGGCTCCCGACCTGCGCGGCCACGACCACATCGGCGTCACCCCGCAGAGCGACGGCGAGCACAGCGCCGTGGGCTTCTGCGTGCCCGTCGGACGCCTCAAGGCGGCCCAGCTCGCCGAGCTCGCCGCCCTGGCCCGCACGTACTCCACGCAGGCCGAGGTGCGCCTGACCCACCAGCAGAACGTCCTGCTGCCCTGGGTCCCCGCCGAGCGCGTCGACGCGCTGCTGGCCGAGCCGCTGGCCCAGGCCCTCTCGCCGCTGCCCCCGCTGTTCACCCGCGGGCTGCAGACCTGCACGGGCAAGGAGTTCTGCTCCCTGGCCAAGGTCTACACGAAGTCGCGGGCGGAGGAGATCGCCCGCTTCCTCGACACCCACGTCAAGCCGAACGGTCACGGCGAGGACTTCCGGCTGCACTTCGCCGGGTGCTCCTCGTCGTGCGCGCAGCACCAGATCGCGGACGTCGGCATCGAGGGCGTGCTCAAGAAGGTCGACGGGGAGTTCGTCGAGGCGATGGACATTCGCATCGGCGGGCGCCTCGGGCCGGAGCCGCGCTTCGGCGACGTCGTCGTGCGCAAGGTGCCGCACTGGGACCTCAACGAGACGCTCCTGCGCATCCTCTCGCTCTACGAGACGAACCACGGGGAGGGGGAGACGTTCCGCGCCTTCGCGGCCCGCACCCCCACCGAGTGGTGGTCCCGGGAGCTCCAGCCCGAGCCCGTCGAGGCCTGAGCGCAAGGAGCCCCTGGGCGAGCGCGGCGATCGCACGCGGTCCGGGTCGGGGTCGAGCCGGGGCCCGGCGTCGGGAACCAGACCTACCTGCTGCGGGTGGGCAAGGTCTGGGTCCTCGACACGGAGACGAAGGGCACGGGGGCGCGCATGGTGCCCCTGGAGAGGGCGCGCGACGCAGCCGGGGCCGAGCCGCTCCCCGTCGTGCGCAGGGCGACGCCGCGTGCGCCGGCGCCGCCCGCGCCCCCGCCGGCCGCGGGAGTTCCGGGTCGTCGACGTGATGACCCGACAGCCCCTGGCCGACGGGGTGGACCTGCGCGGGGCGCTCGCGGTGCTCGCGGGGGTGCGCAGCGTGGTCGACGCGGAGGTGCTCGTGCGCGCCGCGGGGGCCGACGCGTGGCGGGCGCTCACGATCGCCGAGCGCCGTCGGCTCTGGGCGCTCGCCCGGGCGGCACCCGCGCCGTGAGCGGCGAGGAGATCCGCCGCCCGTGCCCCTAGACTGGGCCCTCGTGAGCGAGAACATGCCCGTGCTCGCGGCCCCCCGCGTCCCGATCCCTCGTCGCCCCGCGGGCGCCCTCGTCGCGCGCGTCGCCGCGCTCGCCGCGGGAAGCTTCGTGGCCGGCGCGGCGGCCCTCGCGCTCCTCCAGCGCATCGGCGCTCCCCGCGCCCGCCGCCGGCCCGGGTCGGTGGCCAGCCGCGCCTTCCTCGTCGAGATCCACCTCCTCGGCGACCGCCGGTAGCCGCCCTCGTCGGCGCACGGCCGTAGGGTGCCGCGCCCATGCCCGTCGAGGTGCGCACGGAGGTCCGGCCCGCGTGGCCGCTGCGGCTGCCGCCCGCGGGACGCGACGGGGTGCTGCGCCGCCGCGGGGCGGTGCTCGAGCGCCTGCTGCACGTCGAGGGCGAGGCGGTCGTCGTGCGGGCGGCGCAGCCCGTCCCGAGCCGGATCGTGCTCGGCGCGTGGGCGCAGGGCGCCGAGGCGGCGCGCGAGGCGCTCGCGCGCATGCGCCGAGCCCTCGGCGTCGACGATGACCTGCGCGCCTTCGCGGAGCGCTTCCGCTGGGACCCGCTCATCGGCCCGTCCGTGCGCCGCACCCCGGGCCTGCGCGTCGCCCGGCGCCCCGTGGCCTTCGAGGCGCTGGCCTGGGCGGTGTGCGAGCAGCTCATCGAGCTCGAGCGCGCGCAGGCCATCCAGCGGCGCATCGTCCGCGCCCTCGGCGCGCGCTGCCCCGACACCGGCCTGCGCGACGTCCCCGGCCCCGCCGCCCTGGCCGGGTGCGCGCCCGCCCTGCTCGAGTCGTTCGGCCTCGCGGGACATCGTGCTCGCGCCCTCGTGCGCTGCGCCCGCGAGGTCGCGGCGGGCCGCGTCGACCTCGACGGGGCCGACCACGAGCGCGCGTGGACCCGGTTGCGGCGGTTGCCCGGGGTCGGCGCCTGGACCGTCGAGTGCCTCGCGCTGCACGGGCAGGGCCGGCTCGACCAGGTTCCGGCCGGCGACCTGTCGTTGCGCAAGCTCGTCGGCCGCCTGCGCAGCGGCGGCGATCCCGCGGCGCGCGTCGAGGAGGACGAGGTCCGGGCGTTCTTCGCGCCCTACGCCCCCTGGGGCGGCCTCGCGGCCGCCCACGCCCTGCGCGCGCCGGGCGGAGCGGCGGGCGCGGAACCCTACGGCCCCTCGCCGGGCAGAAACTCGTTCGTGTACGCCCGCTCGACGACGCGCGGGTCGGGCAGGAGCCCGTTGTCGGCCATCCACCGCGCGTAGGTCCCCCACTCCGCGGGCTCGTGCCAGCCGAAGGGCCGCCCGCCGCCGGGGAAGAACACCGGGAGCGTCGCGCGCACCTGGGCGACCTGCAGCGGGCGCTCGAGGTCGGGGTTGGCCCGCACGAGCGGCTGCACACCCGTCTCCACGTCGTCGCGCACGGCGGCGTGCCCGCGCGCGACCGCCTGCAGCAGCCGGCGCAGCATCGCGCCCTGGTCGCGCACCGTCTCCTCGCGGGCGACGAGGATCAGCTCGTCGTAGGTCGGCACGCCGAGACGCTCCATGCGCAGGATGGACGGGCGCCGCCCCCGGCGCTCGAGCTCGACGCCCTCCACGTTCCAGAACGCCCCCAGGGTGGCGTCGACCCGCCCGGAGAGCATCGTGGGCACGAGGTTGAAGCCCACGTCGACCTGGCGCACCGCGTCGCGCGGCAGCCGGGCGCGCTCGAGGATCGTGCGCAGGTAGGCCGTCTGGTAGGCGATGCCGGCCGTCCCCACGGTGGCCCCGCGCAGGTCGGCGGCCTCGCGCAGCGGGCGGTCGCCGACGGCCATGAGCGAGGTCAGGGGAACCTGCACGAGCGCGCCGACGGACTGCACGCGCGCGCCCTGGGCCCGGGCGAGGAGGAGCTCGGGCTCGTAGGAGATGGCCACGTCGGCGCGACCCGCGCGCAGGAGCTGCAGCACGCCGGCCGGGTCCGGCGGGGTCTGCAGCTCGACGTCGAGGCCTTGCTCGCGGAAGAAGCCCTCGCCCTGCGCGGCGTAGAGGCCGGCGTGGTCGGCGTTGGGGAAGTAGTCGAGCAGCAGGCGCACGCGCTGGGGCGCGGCCGGGCTCGACGCGGTGGGCTCCTCGCGCTCGCCGCAGGCGGCGAGCG
>JALYMR010000193.1 GCA_030773615.1 Actinomycetota bacterium | reverse complement strand
CCGGCGCAGGGTGAGGCGCACGCGCGAGCCCACGGGGCCCTTCACGAGCCCGACGGCCACCTCCTGGGCCAGGCCGCGCAGGCGCCGCCCGTCCGCGGCGAGCACGACGTCGCCCGTTCGCAGCCCGGCCTTCGCGGCGGGCGAGCCCTCGTACACGCGGGTGACGAGCAGGCCGTCGCGGTGCGGGGCGACCGCGAGCCCCACCCCAGAGAAGCGACCGCTGCCCGCGGCCTGGAAGGCGTGGTACTCCCGCGGCGAGAGGTAGGCTGAGAAGCGGTCGAGCGAGCCGACCGCGCCGTCCACGGCCGCGTCGACGAGCGCCTCGCGGGGGACGGGCTCGATGTAGTCGGCCTCGATGCGGTCGAGCGCCGCGTCGAGGACGCGGCGGCCGTCGTCGGCGACGAAGGCGTCGCGGGCCGGGCCGGGGAGCAGGTCGGGGTGCCCGCCGAGCCACAGCCCGAGCACGAGGGCCAGGGGGACGAGCAGGAACGCGGCGACGCGGGCCACCCCGGCCAGGGTAGGGGCGAACTGGGGATGATCCGGTCGGCCCTTCCTGCCGATGACGTCCCATGGGCTCACACGTCGTCATCGCGGGCGGGGGGTTCGGCGGGTTCCACGCCGCCCAGACGCTCGAGCGGATCCTCCCGGCCGGGCACGCCCGGGTCACCCTCGTCAACGACGAGAACTTCCTGCTCTACACGCCGTTCATGGCCGGCGTGGCCGGCGGCGCGCTGGAGCCCCGTCACATCGTCGTGCCCCTGCGCGAGGCGCTGCCGCGCACGGACGTCCGCCTCCTGCGCGTCGAGGGGGCGAGCCCCGAGCGCCGCTGTCTGCGCGTGCGCACCCAGACGGGCCGGGAAGAGGACCTCCACTACGACCAGCTCGTCGTCGCGCTCGGCTCGGTGACCCGCGTGCTGCCCGTCCCCGGCCTGATCGAGCACGCCGTCGGCTTCAAGACCCTGGCCGAGGCCGTCGCCCTGCGCGACCGGCTCCTGCGCACGCTCGAGCTGGCCGAGACGCTCGAGGACCCCGAGGAGCGCGCCCCCTACCTCACCTTCGTGTTCGTCGGCGGGGGCTACGCGGGGCTCGGCGGGCTCGCCGAGCTCCAGGACTTCGCGCGCGACATCACCCGCCTGTACCCGCGCTGCCGAGAGCAGGGCCTGCGCTTCGTCCTCGTCGAGTCGCGCGAGCGCATCATGGCCGAGGTGCCCGAGCGCCTCGCCGCCTTCGCCCTGCGCCAGCTCGCGGGCCGGGGCATCGAGGTGCTCTCGGCCACGACGGTCACGGCCGTGCACGCTGACCGCGTCTCGCTGTCCACCGGGGCGTCCATCGCCACCCGGACCGTCGTGTGGACGGCGGGCGTCGCGCCGAGCCCCGTCGTGGCCAGCCTCGGGCTCCCGCTGGACCCGACCGGCGGGCTGCGCGTGGACGCGCACATGCGCGTGGAGGGGGTCCCGAACGTGTGGGCGCTCGGCGACGCCGCCGCGGTGCCGGACCCCGCCCGCCCCGGCTCTACGTGCCCGCCCACTCGCCAGCACGCAATGCGGCAGGGCTGGCGGGTGGGGGCGAACGTCGCCGCCGCGGTCGGCGTGGGCACCGCCGCCCCCTTCACGTACGAGACCCGCGGCGTGTTCGTCGACCTGGGCCGCCAGAAGGCGGTCGCCCTGTTCATGGGGCTGCGGCTGCGCGGCCTGCCCGCCTGGCTGCTCACCCGCTTCTACCACCTCAAGCGCGTGCCGGGCTGGGGGCGCCGCGTCCAGCTCATCAGCGACTGGGCGACGGACCGCGCGTTCGCCCGCGACTCGTCCGAGCTCGGCCAGCTCGGCCACCCCATCGACCAGCCCGCGCCCCCGGCCCTCGAGCGCGCCCTGAGCAGTCGCTTCGAGCCCGGCGCCGCGTGACTAGACGCGCAGGAAGCGCCGCAAGGACAGCCCGGAGCCCAGGGCGGCGACGACGACGCTCGCGCTGAGCACGACCGCGACGAGCAGCCCGAAGTCGAGCGTCTCCGGGCGGGCGACGAGCGCGAAGTCCTCGGCCAGGGGGTCGACGAGCGCCACCTTGGCCACGACGAGCAGCGCGATGGCGAGCACGCCGCCGAGGGCGCCGACGACCATACCCTCGATGATGAACGGCCAGCGGATGAACCAGTCCGTCGCGCCCACGAGCTTCATGACCTCGACCTCCCGGCGCCGGGCGAAGAGCGACAGGCGGATCGTGTTCGCGATGAGCAGGACGGAGGCGATCGCCAGCAGGGCGGCGAGGACGGCCATGGAGAGCTTCACGATGCGGGTCGCCGAGAGGATCTTCGTCGTCTCCTCGCGGCGGTTCTTGACCTCCTCGACGGCCGGGTCGAGGACCGTGCGGCTGCCGTTGGGGGCGACGGGGGCGAGCGCGTCGCGCAGCGCCCCGACGTGGTCGGGCTCGTCCGGCGTCACCCGGAACGTGTCGGGCAGGGGGTTCGAGCCCAGGAGCTCGTAGGCCTCGGGGTTGCGCCGCCGCTCGGCCGCGAGGGCGGCCTGCTTCGAGACGAACTCGACCCGCCCGACGTAGGGCGTGTCGCGCTCGAGCACCGAGCGCACCCGGGCGACGTCCTCCGCCGTGGCGTCCCGGGCGAGGTACACGTCGACGAGCACCCGCCCGCGGACCTCGTCGGCGGCGCCGGTGGTGGCCTGCACGAAGGGGATGAACACCCCGAGGACGAGCATCGTCACGACGACGGTGGCCATCGCCGCGAACGAGGGCACGGCGTTGCGCTGCAGGGAGCGCGTCGCCTCGCGCAGGAAGAAGCCCGGGCGGATCACGCCTCCCTGCGCTCCTCCTGCGCCTGGGCCCACATCTCGGCGAACTCGTCCGTCGTCTGCTCGCGCTGGGCGTACAGGCCCGAGGCCTCGTCGCGCACGATCCGGCCGTCGCGCAGCTCGATGACGCGCCGGCGCATGCGGTCCACGAGGTGCTGGTCGTGGGTGGCGACAATGACCGTGGTGCCCGTGCGGTTGATCCGGTAGAGCAGCTGCATGATCCCGATGGAGGTCTCGGGGTCGAGGTTGCCCGTCGGCTCGTCGGCGAGCAGCAGCGGCGGGTGGTTGACGAACGCGCGCGCGACGGAGACGCGCTGCTGCTCGCCGCCCGACAGCTGGTCGGGGAGGGTGTGGAGCTTTGTGGCCAGGCCGGTGAGGCGCAGGATGTCGGGGACCTTCTCCCGCACCTCCCGGCGCCGGGCGCCCGTCGCCTGCAGGGCGTAGGCCACGTTGTCGTGGACCGTGCGGGTGGGCAGGAGCTTGAAGTCCTGGAAGACCATCCCGATGTTCCGGCGGTAGTAGGGCAGTCGCTTCGGGCCGATTTCCGCCAGGTCGCGGCCCGCGACGCGGATCGTGCCCGCCTCGGGCTCGAGCGCCTTGAGCAGCAGGCGCATCACCGTCGACTTGCCCGACCCGGTCGCGCCCACGAGGAAGACGAACTCCCCCCGGCGCACGTTGAACGTCGCGTCGTCCACCCCGACCTCGCCCCCCCGGTAGCGCTGGCGCACCCCGTGGAACTCGATGACGTTGCGGGGGTCGGGCGGGCCGACCGCGCTGCGCGCCGGGACGGCCACGGGCTGGGCTTCGGGGTGACGACGCCCGTCACGGTGGCGTGCGGGAGCGTGGCGGCGGAGGGTGGCCATGGCGCCGGGCAACCTAGCCCGGGCGCACGCGCCGCCGTGCAGGCGCTCTTGCAGGCCCGCCCTATCGTGGCTTCGACCCATGGCGCAGCTCTCCTCCACCACCCTGGCCAACGGCCTGCCCCTGCACCGCTTCGCCCTCGCGGGCACCCGCGCCGTCACGGTGCTCGTTGCCTTCGACGCCGGTGCCCGGACGGAGCGCCCGGAGGAGAACGGCATGGCCCACTTCCTCGAGCACCTCGTGTTCAAGGGCGGCGAGAAGTACCCGGGCTACCGGGACGTCAACGAGACGGCCGAGCGCCTGGGCGGCGTGCTGAACGCCTACACGAGCCACGACCTGGTCGCCTTCCACATCACCGCTCGGGCGGAGGCCGCGCTCGAGGCCATCGACCTGCTCACGGACTTCGTCGGCCGGCCGCACCTCGACGCGGGCGAGCTCGACAAGGAGCGCGGCGTCGTCATCCAGGAGATCCAGCGCTACAAGGACCAGCCCGCCTCCGTGGCCGAGGAGCTCATCGACCGCGCCGCCTTCGGCGAGCATCCGCTCGGGCGCTCGGTCCTCGGCCCCGAGGAGCACCTGCGGTCGTTCTCGCGCGATGCGATCGTCGCCTTCCGCGAGCGCCGCTGGGCCGGGACGCGGGGCGGCGCCTTCATCGTCGGCAACCTCGACCACGTCCCCGCCGACGGCGCCGTCTCCGAGCTCTTCGAGCGCTTCCCCGCCCTGGGGGACCCCGAGCCGTACGAGCCCGCGCCCGAGCCCCGGCCCGAGACCCTGGTCGAGGAGCGCGACACGAACCAGTCGCACCTGCGCCTGCTGTTCCGCCCGCGCATCGACGTCCGCGACCCGCGCCAGCGCGCCGCGCTGACCATCTACGCCACCCTGCTCGGCGGCTCCATGGGCTCGCGCCTGTTCGACGAGATCCGCGAGCAGCGCGGCCTGGCATACAGCGTGTGGGCCGTGGACCACAGCTTCAGCGACCTGCCCGTCCTCGCCCTGGGCGCCGGGCTCGAGTCGGCGAAGTGCACGGAGGCGTTCGCGCGCATGCGCGACATCGTGGGCGAGCTGCGCACGGAGGGCCCGCGGGCCGACGAGGTCGAGCGGGCGCGGGCCTACGCCGCCGGCCGCCGGGTCCTCGCCTTCGAGAACACGAACGCCGTGGCCCGCCACGCCGCCGGGCAGACCGTCGTCTACGGCGAGCCGATCGACCCCGACGGCGCGATCCGGACCCTCGACGAGGTCTCCTTCGAGGAGGTCGTCGCCGTGGCCCGCGACGTCGAGCCCGACGTCGCCGTGGCCTGCGTGGGCCCGCACCGGGCCGACGAGTTCGCCTAGCGCCGGAGGTGCCCCTGCGCCTCAGGGTCCTCTCCACCGCGCGGATCAACTACGCGGTGCTCGGTCCCGCCGGGGCGCTCGAGGGCGTCGAGGTGGTGGCCGTCGCCTCGCGCTCGCCGGAGCGGGCGGAGGCGTACGCGCGCGAGCACACGATCCCGCGCGCGCACGGCTCCTACGAGGCGCTCATGGCCGACGAGGGCGTCGACGCGGTCTACGTCTCGGCGCCCAACGGGCTCCACGCGCCCTGGAGCCGGGCGGCGCTCGAGGCGGGCAAGCACGTGCTCTGCGAGAAGGCGCTGAGCCCGCGGGCCCCCGAGGTCGAGGCCTGCGTGGCGGTCGCCGAGCGCTCGGGGCTCGTGTTCACCGAGGCGTTCATGTGGCGCCACCACCCCCAGGTCGAGCGCCTGCGCGAGCTCCTCGCCGCCGAGGCCGTCGGCCCCGTCCGCCACGTCGCCGCGACCTTCTCGTTCCCGCTCGACCGCCCCGAGGACCCCCGCTGGGACTCCGCCCTCGACGGGGGCGCGCTGCTCGACGTGGGCTGCTACTGCGTCTCGGGCGTGCGCCTCGTCGCCGGGGAGCCCGAGCGCGTCGCCGCCGAGCAGGTGCTCGCCCCGAGCGGGGTGGACGTCCGCTTCGCCGGCCTCCTGCGCTTCCCGGGCGGGGTGACGGCCAGCTTCGACTGCGCGTTCGACCTCCCGCCGCGGGGCCGCCTCGAGATCGTGGGCGCCGAGGGCACGATCACCCTCGACGACCCGTGGCACGGCCGGCGCCCGGCGCTCGTCGTGCAGCGCGGCGACGACGTCGAGCGGGCGGAGGTCGAGGCGGCCGACCCCTACCGGCGACAGCTCGAGGACTTCGCCGCCGCGGTCCGTGCGGGGCGCGCCCCGCTGCTCGACGGCCCGGAGCTCGTCGCGCAGGCCCGGGCGCTCGAGGCGCTGCTGGCCGACGCGCGCGAGGGCTAGTTGTAAGTCCCGAAGAGGTTGGTTCGCTCGTTGAGGCGGGCGATCGGGGGCTTGTGGCCGAGGGCGCTGTGTCGCCGGCGATGGTTGTAGTAGTTGATCCAGCCGTCAAGGGCTGCGGTGCGTTCTGAGCTGTTGCGGTAGAGCGTGCCGTAGGCCCAGCCGCCGAGCAGGGTGCGGATGAAGCGCTCGGCCTTGCCATTGGTCTGCGGCCGGTAGGGGCGGGTGCGCAGGTGACGCAGTCCGAGGGCTCGGCAGGCGATCGCGTGGACGGTCGAGCGGTAGGCCGAGCCGTTATCGGTGATCAGCCGCTTGGGCGCGATGCCGTAGCGGCGGAAGAAGGCGACCGCGCGCGTGAGGAAGCCGACCGCGGTGCTTGCCCGCTCGTCGGCGAGCACCTCGACGTAGGCCAGGCGGGTGCAGTCGTCGATGGCGATGTGCACAAACTCCCAGCCGTGCTCAAACTCCCGGCGGTGATGGCCGCCGGCGCTCTGGCGGCCGAGCACCCGGTGGCCGGGCCGCGCGATGCGTCCGAGCTTCTTGACGTCGATGTGGATGAGCTCGCCGGGTCGCTGGCGCTCGTAGCGCTCGGCGGGCTCGAGGCCGAGACTGTCCGAGCTTCTGTGTGTGAGGCCGCGGCGACTGTTGATCGTGGTTAGCCGGGGAAGCGGTCTCCGAAGTGGATCTTGAGGCCTGCGCGCGCCGAGGTCCAGGCTCGGTTGCGCTGCCATTTGCGGTCGGCCTTGATGAGGGCGAGGTAGATGAGCTTGGTCGCGGCCTG
>JALYMR010000192.1 GCA_030773615.1 Actinomycetota bacterium | reverse complement strand
GGGCGACGGCCTGGCCGATCTCGGAGCCCCCGCCGAGCACGAGCAGGGACTGCGGGGCGCCGAGGCCGTCGATCACGCGAGCGCCAGCCGCCGGCCGAGGTCGGAGCGCAGCGCCCCCGCGGGATCGAGGCGCGCGCGGGCGGCGCGCCAGCGCGGGAGGTCGGGGTACATCGCCTCGAGCAGGTCGGGGCGCAGCCGCGCGTCCTTGCCCAGGTAGACCCGGCCCCCGGCGCTCGCCACGAGCTCGTCGAGGCCGTCCAGCAGCGCGCCGAGGCCGGGCACGGCGGCGGGGACGTCGAGGGCGAGCGTCCAGCCCTCGATGGGGAAGGACAGCCCGCCGCCGCCCGGGCCGAAGCGCTTGAGCACGGCGAGGAACGAGGGCGCGCCCGCGCGGCTCAGGCGCTCGATCGCCGCCCGCAGCGCGTCCTCGCGGCCCGGCGGCACGACGAGCTGGTACTGCACGAAGCCGCGCGGCCCGTAGAGGCGGTTCCAGTCCCGCAGGGCGTCGAGGGGGTGGAAGAAGGCCGGGATCGACTCGAGGCGCCCGCGCTCCTCGCGCGGCGCCCGGCGGTACCAGAGCTCGTTGAAGGCCCGGACCGTGAGTGGGCGCAGGAGGCCGCCGGGGACCCAGCGCGGCGCTCCGACGCGCGCGGTGGGGGCGTAGCGCAGGGGCTCGGATCGCCGGCGTGGGGGCAGCTCGTCGGGCTCGGCGTGGTCGCCGCGCAGCAGGATGGACCGCCCGAGCGCCCGGCCGCGGGCCAGGCAGTCGATCCAGGCCACGCTGTAGCGGTACTCGTCGTCGCGCGCCGCCATGCGGCCCAGCGCGTCGTCGAGGTCGCCCGCGCGCTCCACGTCGACGCGCACCGTGGCCGTGCGCACCCGCAGCAGCCGCAGGGTCGCGGCGAGCACGATCCCCGTGAGGCCCATGCCCCCCGCCGTCGCCGCGAAGGCCTCGTCGCCCGGCCGCACCGTGCGCACCCCGCCGGCCGGCGACCAGAGCTCGAGGTCCTCGACGTGGGCGGAGAACGAGGCGTCGCGGTGGTGGTTCTTGCCGTGCACGTCGCAGGCGATGGCGCCGCCGACGGTCACGTGCGCCGTGCCCGGGGTGACGGGCACGAACCAGCCCTGCGGCACGACGGCGCGCAGCAGGGCCTCGATCGACACGCCGGCCCCGACCCGCACCGTGCCCCGCTCGGCGTCGACCGGCCCCAGGGCGGTCAGGCCCGTCGCCTCGACCACCTCGCCCCCCGCGTTCTGCGCCGCGTCGCCGTACGCGCGGCCCAGGCCGCGGGCGAGCACGCCCCGGCCGTCGGCCCGCTCGGCCAGCGCCACCGCCTCGGCGGCGTCCGCCGGGCGGTGCACCCGAGCGAGGGTGGGCGCGGTGCGCCCCCACCCCGAGAGGAGCCGCGGCTCGCCGGCGCTCACGCGGCCAGGAGGGTGATGACGGCGGCCGACGCCCCCCAGAGCACGATGCAGGCCAGCAGGGGCGGGTCGCGCCAGACGACCTCGGAGGGGTCCTCCGTCACCCCCGAGCGGCGGTGCATGAGGAAGAGCACCCGGAAGACGCCGTACAGGACGAAGGGGACCGTGAGGAGCATCGCGTCCGTGGCCGCCCCGAGGACGGCGTAGATCGTGTAGGCGACGACCGTCCCCGAGGCCACGAGGGCGATGAGCTGGTCGAGCAGCTCGACCGTGTAGCCCTCGAGGGCGGGCCGGGCGCTCGGGCCGACCGCGACGAGCTCCGCCCGGCGCTTGGCGAACCCGAGGAAGAGGGCGAGGCCGCCGGTGCAGACGAGCAGCCAGGACGACACGGGCACCGCGATCGCCACCCCGCCCGCGAAGGCGCGCACGACGAAGCCCGCGGCGACGGCCATCACGTCGAGGAGCAGCAGGCGCTTGAGCACGGCGGAGTAGACGAGCTGGAGCGCGAGGTAGCCGCCCACCGCGGCGAGCGTGGCGACCCCGAGCGAGGCGGCCAGCACCCCGGCGAGCGTGGCGGCCAGCGCGGCGGCGGCGAGGGCCGAGCCGGGGTCGAGCGCGCCGCGGGCCACCGGGCGCACCGCCGTCCGCGGGTTGCGGCGGTCGCCCTCGCGGTCGCGCACGTCGTTGAGCAGGTAGGTCGCCCCCGAGGCCAGGCAGAACGCGGCGAAGGCCACCAGGGCCCGGGCGACGGAGGGGCCGTCGAGCACCTGCCCGGCGAACACGACGCCGGCGAGCACGAACGCGTTCTTCGACCACTGGCGCGGCCGCATGCCCTCGAGCACGACGAGGGGCAGGCGCAGCGCGCGCGGCGCGACGCGCCCGCCGACGGCGTCGAGGGCCATCCCTAGTCAACCCGCTCGGGGGAAGGCGCGCGCATGCGGCCGGCCAGACTACCCTCCGCCGCTTGCCCGTCACCGTCGTCGGATCGATCGCCTTCGACGCCGTCCGCACCCCGGCGGGCGAGCGCGCCCGCATGCTGGGCGGCGCGGCGACGCACTTCGCGCTCGCCGCCTCGTTCTTCACCGAGGTCCGCGTCGTCGGCGTCGTCGGGGAGGACTTCGGCGAGGGGGACCTCGAGATCCTGGGCACGCGGGGGACGACGACGGACGACGTCGAGCGCGTCGCGGGCGGGCGGACGTTCTTCTGGAGCGGGGCGTACCGCGAGGACCTCAACGTGCGCGACACGCTCGACACCCAGCTCAACGTGTTCGCCGACTTCAAGCCCCGGCTCTCCGAGGCCGCCCGCCGGTCCGAGACGCTCTTCCTGGCCAACATCGTCCCCGCCGTCCAGCGCGAGGTCCGCGAGCAGTGCGACGGGGCGCGGTTCGTCGCCCTGGACTCCATGGACCTGTGGATCGCGACGGCCCGCGACGACCTCGTCGACGTCCTGCGCAGCGTGGACTGCCTCCTGCTCAACGACGAGGAGATCGAGATGCTCACGGGCGAGCCCACCGTGCTCGCCGCCGCGCACCGGCTGCTCTCCTGGGGGCCGCGGGTCGTCGTCGCCAAGCAGGGCAAGTACGGCGCCGGGCTCATCACGCAGGAGGGGTCGTTCTGGCTGCCCGCCTTCCCCCTGCACCGGGTGGTCGACCCGACGGGGGCCGGCGACACCTTCGCCGGCGGCTTCGTCGGCTTCCTCGACGCCCACCGCGACGAGGAGGTCACCCTGGACCTCCTGCGGCGGGCCATGGCCTACGGGTCGGCCATCGCGTCCTTCAACGTCGAGGCGTTCGGCACGGAGCGCGTCGTCGGGCTCACGGGGGAGGAGATCGCCGCGCGGGTGGAGGAGCTCGGGCGGATCACCCGCTTCGAGGACCGCCCGGTGCGCCTGCGGGCCTAGCCCGGACGGCGAGCGCGACCGGGCCGGGCGGCGCCGCGCACGGGCCAAGCGGCGCCGGGCACGGGCCCGGCGGGCGCCGCCCGGCCCCGTAGCATCCGCGCCATGCGGCCGAGCTCCGTGCTGTCGGACGGCACGATCCGGCGCCTCGTCGAGGAGGGGCGCGTGCGCGTCGACCCGTGGGACGCGGACCTCCTCCAGCCCGCCTCGGTCGACCTGCGCCTCGGGCGCTCGTTCCGGGTGTTCCACAACCACCGGGCCGCCGCGATCGACCTCGACGACCCCCCGACGAACCTCACGGAGCAGGTCGTGATCGACGACGGCGAGCCGTTCGTCATCCACCCCGGCGAGTTCGTGCTCGGGCGCACGCTCGAGTGGGTGGAGCTGCCCGACGACGTCGTCGCGAGGATCGAGGGGAAGAGCTCGGTGGGCCGCCTCGGCCTCATCGTCCACGCCACGGCGGGCTTCGTCGACCCGGGCTGGAAGGGCACGCTGACCCTCGAGATCACGAACCTCACGCGCGTGCCCATCAAGCTCTACGGCGGCAGGCCCATCGCCCAGCTGTCGTTCATGACCCTCGACGCGCCCGCGGAGCGCCCGTACGGGCACCCGGCGCTGGGCAGCCATTACCAGGGCCAGGTCGAGGCTACCGAGAGCCGCTACGGGCGGCGCGAGGCGGGCGCGGCGACGCGCCGCGATCCGCGCTCCTGAGTTGCAACCGCAGCCCTGACGAGCGCCGGTCGGGATCCCACCGGGCATACTCGAGGCATGAGCACGCCGACTGAGAGGGGCCGGGGCGGCGCGAACGGCGCCTCCCAGGGTCAGGACACCCTGACGGTCACGGACAACCGGACGGGCCGGACCTACGAGATCCCGATCACGGACGGGACCGTGCGGGCGATGGACTTCCGTCAGATCAGGGTCGCCGACGACGACTTCGGCCTCATGACCTACGACCCCGCGTTCCTGAACACTGCGGCATGCCGGTCGGCGATCACCTTCATCGACGGGGACGTCGGCATCCTCGAGTACCGCGGCTACCCCATCGAGCAGCTCGCGGAGCGCTCGACGTACCTCGAGGTGGCCTACCTGCTCGTGCACGGCGCGCTGCCCACGCGGGCCGAGCTCGACCGCTGGACGCACGAGGTCACCCACCACACGTTCGTCCACGAGAACATCCGGGACTTCCTGAGGGGCTACCGCTACGACGCGCACCCCATGAGCATGCTGCTGGGCAGCGTCGGCGCCCTGTCGACCTTCTACCCCGGCGCGTCGGACGTCAACGACCCGGACCGCCGCCGCCGCCAGGCGATCCGGCTGATCGCGAAGGTGCCCACCCTCGCCGCCTTCGCCTACCGGCACGCGATGGGCCGGCCGTACAACTACCCGGACAACGACCTGAGCTACGCCGGCAACTTCCTCTCGATGATGTACCGGATGGGCGAGCTCAAGTACGAGCCGGACCCCCGGCTCGAGCGCGCGCTCGACATCCTGTTCATCCTCCACGCCGACCACGAGCAGAACGCGTCGACGAGCGCGGTGCGCAACGTGGGCTCGACCCAGGTCGATCCCTACTCGGCGGTCGCGGCGGGCGTCGCCTCTCTCTTCGGCCCCCTGCACGGCGGCGCCAACGAGCAGGTGCTGCGCATGCTGCACCGCATCGGCACCAGGGACCAAGTGCCCGCGTTCATCGAGGGCGTCAAGCGGGGCGACGAGCGCCTCATGGGCTTCGGCCACCGCGTGTACAAGAACTACGACCCGCGGGCGAAGGTGATCAAGGGCGCGGTGGAGGACGTGTTCGAGGTCACGGGCAAGGACCCGCTGCTCGAGATCGCGACGGAGCTCGAGCGCATCGCGCTGGAGGACGAGTACTTCGTCTCGCGCAAGCTCTACCCGAACGTCGATTTCTACTCCGGGCTGCTCTACCAGGCGCTCGGCCTGCCCATCTCCATGTTCCCCGTCATGTTCGCCATCGGGCGCACCGCGGGGTGGGTCGCTCAGTGGCTCGAGCTCGTGCAGGACGAGGAGCAGAAGATTGCGCGGCCCCGCCAGATCTACACGGGGGCGCGCGGGGTGGAATACGTGCCCATCGAGGAGCGCTAGGGCGCGCTGGGGGGCGCGGGCATGGGGGCCGCGTAGGGCCCGCGCCCGCACAGGCACGCGGCGCCGCAGCGCGCGGCGAAGGCCAGCGCCTGGTCGAGGGGCAGGCCGGCGCCGAGCCCGAACGTCAGCCCGGCGGCGAAGGAGTCGCCGCTGCCGTAGCTGTCGACGGGCTCGCCGGGCAGCGCCGCGGCGCGCCACGTCCCCGTCCGCCCCTCGGTGGCGACCCACTCCCCGCCCTCCCCGCCCCGGGTGCGCACGACGAGGGCGGGCGGGGGGTCGAGCAGCCCGTCGGCCACCGCCTCCCCCGGGTCGGTGCCGCTGAGGACGAGCGCGTCGACGGGCACGTGGCCGGCGCGCAGCGTGTCGAGCGCCCGCGGGGTGGCGACGAGCACCCGCGCGGCGCGCGCGGCGCGCAGCGCCTCCACGTCGCCCCCGGTGAAGTAGACGGCGTCGAGCTCGGCCAGCCGTGCCCGGGGCAGGGGGTCCTGGCCCTCGGGGACGAGCCGTGGGCCGAGCACGGTGATCGTGCGCTCGTGGTCGTCGTCGAGGAAGGTGAAGGCGCGCCGCTGGGGCGCGCGGCGCCGGCCGGCGACGACCTCGACGCCGAAGCCCTCGCGCAGGCGCGCCTCCGCGCGCCGTCCGAGCTCGTCGTCCCCCACGGCGGCGACGAACAGCGCCCGGCCGGCGAGGCGCGTGAGCTGGACGGCGGCCACCGCGCCGCCCCCGGCCGGCTCGGCGAAGGTCTCGCGGGCGTGGAGGATCTCGCCGGGCGCCGGGACGTGGGACACCACGGCGAACTCGACCCACTCGACGTGGCCGACGACACCGACGCGGGGCGTCACAGCCGCAGGGTGGCGCCGTGCTCGCGCAGCCAGCGGCGAGGGTCGCGGAACCCGGGGCAGTGGCGCTCGACGAGCGCCCAGAAGCGCGGGGAGTGGTCGGGCACCCGCAGGTGGCACGCCTCGTGCCACACGACGTAGTCGAGCACGGCCTCCGGGGCGAGCAGCAGCCGCCAGTTGATCGAGACCGTCCCGCTGCTCGAGCACGAGCCCCAGCGGGTGCGCTGGCCGCGGATGGCCAGCCGGGCGGAGGGGCCGCCGAGCGCGCCCACCGCCCGGTCGAGCCGCGGCTGCACCTC
>JALYMR010000191.1 GCA_030773615.1 Actinomycetota bacterium | reverse complement strand
ACCTTCCAGGCCCCCGAGTCCGACCGCTACGGCTACGACGCACGCTACCTCAGGGGCAGGATCGTGGGAGCGCTCGGCGGGCGCGCGGCGGAGGAGATCATCTACGGCGACGTGACCACGGGCGCCGAGTCCGACCTCGAGCAGGTCACCCGCATCGCCCGCCAGATGGTCGGGCGCTGGGGGATGAGCGAGCGCATCGGTCTGGTCAGCGTGCTCCCGGGCCCCAACGAGGAGTCCCCCCTGTTCCCGGGCATGGGGCCGGGCGGCGTGTCCGACGAGACGCGCGAGCTCGTCGACGAGGAGGTCCGCCGCATCGTGAGCGAGTGCTACGAGCGCGCCCGCACGATGCTGCTCGCCAACCGCGAGCGCCTGGAGGGGCTGGCCCAGACGCTGCTCGAGCGCGAGACGCTCGACGAGGCCGACGCCTACCGGTCCGCGGGCTTCGAGCGCAAGCCGCCCCAGGCCGAGGTGGGTGACGACCGGGCGCTCGACGGCGTGAGCGCCGGCAATGGCGCGGCGGCTCCCTCGGGCGCGCACGCGGCGCGCGGCGACGGCTTCTAGGCACCGCCGGCGCGCGCCAGCGCGCTCGCGCTCAGCCCCTGATGTTCGCGCGCACGCGCTGGACGAGCTCGGCGGGCACGGCGTCCAGGCCGTGTCGCGCCGGGCGTGGTCGGCGACGTGCGCGAGGATCTCCTGCTCCGCGGCGGCGTGGAAGGTGGCGGTGCAGCCGGGCACGACGGCGCCGCAGGCGAACGACTCATGGCGTGTCCTCCAGGATCGGGGGGTGGGTTCGGGCAAGACCGTGGACGAGCTGCTCTATGGGCAGCAGGCCGAGGTAGCGCCCCTGGTCGTCGATGCCGACGAGGAGCTCGAAGCGCTGCGCGCGAGGCCGGGTCATGGCCCGCTGGGCGACGGCCGCGAGGGGCTCGTCCACCGCGATGAGGCTCGGCGGCGCCGACCGCACCGCTCCGACGGTCTGGGCGGTGACGAGCGTGCGCGCCCGTGAGCGTCGACGAGCGCGAGGTGCGCGAGCTCGGGGTCGCGCGCGAAGCGCCGCGAGCTCGCCGGGCGAGTCCTGAGCGCCATCGGCGCGACGCGTTCGAGCATCCCCGCCACCACCCCGCGCACGACGCGGGCGCCGTCGCGCAGGGCGCCGGTCGCGCTGCCGTTGGCGACGGTCCTCATGACCGGCGCCGGACGGCCGAGTCCGTAGCCCTGCCCGAGCGGCACCTCGAGGTCGAGCAGGCGGTGCAGCTCCCCCGCGCGCTCGACCCCCTCGGCGATGAGCCACGCGTCGATGTGCGCCCGGCGAAGGTCCCCATCGTGTCCACGAGCGCGCGCTTGGCCTGGTCGTCGTCGACGTCCGTCACGAGCTCCCGGTCGAGCTTGATGAACTCGGGCCGGATGGCCATGACGTGGCGCAGGCTCGCGTAGCCCGCCCCCGCGTCGTCGATGGCGATCATCGCCCCCGCCCCGCGCAGTACGCCGAGCGCGCGGCCGAGGGTCGTGTAGTCGCTGACCTCGGTGTGCTCGGTGACCTCGAACACGAGTCCCTCGAGCTGGTCCTCGGCGTGCAGCACGCGACAGAGCTCGGGGGTCACAAGCGCGTCGGGGCTGACGTTGATCGTCAAGAAGCAGTTCGGCGGGACCTGGTGGCGCGCCGCGAGCCCCGCCGCGACGACCTCGGCCTCCAGGTCGCCGAGCCGGGCCTGGTGTCGCGCCGCCGCGAACCAGTCCGGGGGCGCGGCGTGCATCGGGGACGCGAAGCGGGCGAGCATCTCGAAGCCGCACACCGCGCCGCGCTTGAGGTGACGATGGGCTGGAAGACGGGCTCGATGCGCGCCGCTCGGCGAGCACCTGCGTCCTCCCACGCGCGGGGCGCGAGGGCCCCGTCGACCGCTGCTCGCTGCATCTCGGCCGCTCGCATGGCCCGGCTCCCATCGGCGGCCGGACCGGGCGCCTTGAGGAAGGCGCGGAGGCCTCGACGCTCAGCGGAGCGGGCGGCAGCGCACCCGCCCCCGGTCGAGCGTGCGGCCGCCCAGCGCGACGAACGCGAAGCGGGCGGACCTGGGGCCCAGGCGCAGCCGCAGGGCGCCCCAGTCGTCGTCGTTGGCGAACGCGAGGCGGCGATCGGACTCGTCGACGTCGTACAGGCTCTTGCCTCCGGCGCCGGCCACGAGCTGGATGAGCCCATCGATGGGCCTGAACCGCTGCATGTCGTGGTCGTGGGCGCTCAGCACGAGGACCGCGTGCCCACGCAGGGCGTCCCACACCGGCGCCATGTCCTCCTGGTCGCCGTGGTCCCCGGCGCTGAAGCGCGGCCGGTGCCAGAACGCCAGGCGGCAGGTGCCGCGCGCGCCCCGGAGGGTCGCGCGCAACCAGCGCAGCTGGGGTGAGCCCTCGCCGTGTGGGATCTCCGAGTTGAGGCTGAGCAGCTGCCAACCGCCAACGGAGAAGGCGTAGTACGGCGGCACGGGGCGGCCCCGCGCGCGCCGCCAGTAGGGGTCGTAGCCCTGCTCGTGGTTCGACCACTCGTGGTTGCCCGGTGTCGGCGCCGTAATCTGGTCCAGCCGGCCGTAGACGGGGCGGTGGTGCAGGGCGTAGTCCGCGCGGGTGCCGCGCCGGTAGACGTCGCCGAGGTACAGGAACCGGGCCGGTCGCGCGCGGGCGATCTGGTCCGCGAGCCGCCGCGCGTCGGCGCTGCCGTTCGCGCCGTCCCCGACCGCCCAGACCACCGGAGCCGCCCTACCCATCGGTGGGACGAACGCGTGCGTGAACGAGCTCGGCGCGCTGGGCGACGACGCGGGCGGCGACGACGTGCGGAAGGCGCCGACCCCCGCGGCGACCGCCGCCGCGGCAAGGGCGGGCGCCAGGCAGGCGGCGATCCGCGCGCGGTTCATGCCGAGCCCCGTGACCGAGGACGGGCGTGGCGGCCGTCGTCGTCCCGCCGCCCCCGAGGGTGACGACGGGACGACGTCAGCGGTCTCAACCGGTGGTGCAGACCGCGTAGACCGTGAAGGCGCGCGCGGCCCCCGCGTCGTTGTTCACGGTCGCCGTCCAGGCCGTGCCGTTCGCCTCCGGGTAGCTCTCGACGACGGCCATGCTGGCCCGGTCACCCACACTCACGCCGCCACCCGTCGCGCGCTGTCCTGGGTCGCAGGTCGCCGAGACGCGGGGGGAGATGCCGGACGCCTCCTCGTTGGGGGCGGCGGGCGCGCTCGCCACCGTGTTCTTGATCGTGAGGCCGATCGCCGTCGGGCCGCCCGGCCGCCCGGCTTGACCCGTGCCTGCCGGCCCCGCGGGCCCGGGAGGGCCCTGGGGCCCCTGCGGACCCCGCGCGCCCCGCAGCCTGCGGCGCGCCTCGCGGCTGAGGTCGCGCACCTGCAGCGAGCCGTTCTTGACCTCGCTCGACCGCACGGCCGCCTTGCGGATCGTCGCC
>JALYMR010000190.1 GCA_030773615.1 Actinomycetota bacterium | reverse complement strand
CGGCACCTCGCGGGCCAGCACGACGGCCGCGAGCGCGGGCGGGACGACGAGCCCGAGCGTCCCGGGCAGCCCGAAGACGAGCAGCAGCGGCGTGGCCAGCACCGGCCCGAGGGCCACGCCCGCGTTGCCCCCCACCGCGAAGAGGCTCATGCCCCGGCCCTGCCGCCCGCCCGACGCGAGGTTCGCGAAGCGGGCGCCCTCGGGGTGGAAGGCGGCGACCCCCAGGCCGCTGAGGGCGATGGCGGCGAAGGTCGCCGCGTAGCTGTCCACGGTGCCCGCCGCCGCGATGCCGGCGCCGGCGAGCACGAGCCCGCCGGGCAGCAGCCACGGGCGCTCGCCCCGGTCGGCGGCCAGCCCGAACAGGGGCTGGACGACGGACGAGGCCACGGTGGCGGCGAGCACGAGCGCGCCGAGCGCCGTGTAGGAGTACCCGCGCTGGGTCGCGAGGAAGGGCAGCAGCGCCGGCACCGCGCCCTGGCACAGATCGGCGCACAGATGCCCGAGGGCGAGCGCGCCCAGGCCGCGGCGGTCGAGGGTGGCGGGGCGCACCCCGCCACCTTTAGCACCGGGCCGCGCCCTCAGCGCCGCCGGCGGCCGGGGCGGCGCGCGGGCGTGAGCGCGGGCCGCGCGAGCCCCGTCCGCTCGAACTCGCGGCTGAGGCGCAGCGCCGTGGCGATCCCCTCCACGTCGCGCGCCTGCTCGGCGTCGACGAAGGTGATCCCGACGCCGCTGCGGCCCGCGCGCCCGGTGCGCCCGACCCGGTGCACGTAGGCCTCGCGGTCGTCCGGCGGGTCGAAGTTGATGACGTGGGAGATGCCCTCGACGTCGAGGCCCCGCGCGGCCACGTCCGTGGCCACGAGCGTGTCGACCTCCCCCGCCTCGAACTGGGCCAGGGCCCGCTCGCGCTGGCGCTGGCTCTTGTCGCCGTGCATCGCCACCGCGTTCACGCCGGCGTTGCCGAGCCGGCGGGTCAGGCGGTCCGCCCCCCGCTTCGTGCGCACGAAGACGAGGGCGAGCTCGCGCTCGCGTTGAAGCTCGCGCACGAGGGCGTCGATGCGCTCCTCGTGGACGACCGCCTCGAAGCGGTGCTCCACGTCGGCCGGCCGGTCGGCGGCGGGCGCATGCTCGTGCCGGACGGGGTCACGGGTGTAGCGCGCCGCCGCGCGCCCCGCCTCGCCGTCCAACGTGGCGGAGAAGAACATGGTCTGGCGCTCGGCCGCGCACTGGGCGACGATGCGGTCGACCGCGGGGCGGAACCCCATGTCGAGCATGCGGTCGGCCTCGTCGAGCACGAGCACGCGGACGCGGTCGAGCCGCAGGGCCCCGCGGCCCAGGAGGTCCTCGAGGCGCCCGGGGGTGGCGATGACGATGTGGGAGCGGCCGGCCTCGCGGGCCTGGCGCTCGATCCCCACGCCGCCGTACACCGTGGCCACCCGCAGCGCGCGGGCGTGCGCGAGCGGCCGCAGGTCCTCGCCGATCTGGGTGGCGAGCTCGCGGGTCGGGGCGAGCACGAGGGCGGCCGGGCGCCCGTCCTCGGCGCCGACGCGGTCGACGAGGGGGACGCCGAAGGCGAGCGTCTTGCCCGAGCCCGTGGGCGACTGGGCGAGCACGTCGTGGCCGGCGAGGGCGTCGCCGATCACGAGGCGCTGGATGGCGAAGGGCTCGACGAAGCCCGTCTGGCGCAGGGCGTCGACGGTTGCTCGGGACACGCCGAGATCGGCGAACGACGGCGGGGACATGGGGCTCCTCTGCGGCGCGGGGCCGCGCTGGTTCGGGAGGCGACGGCTGACCCGAACCTGCGACGAGCGGGAGCGAAGTGAGCTGCCTCGCGGCGGGCACCGTGCCCACCGCCCCGACCACGCTAGCGGCTCGCTCAGAGCACGGGCTCGGCCGCGGCGAAGGCGGGACGCGCGATGAGCGCGTCGCGAAGCCCGCGCAGAGCAGGGCGGCGTCCTCGCCCACGAGCGCGTCGAAGAGCTCGAGGGTCGGGCGGACCTCCGCCTCGGCCCGGGCCGCCGCCTCGGCGTCGACCGGCGCGGCGCCGAACCCCTGCCCGGCGACGTAGCCCAGCGCGGGGGCCTCCTGGCGGAAGAGCGCGGGGCGAAGCGTGGTCGCGAAGCGGTCGAGGAACTCGTCGAGCCGCGCGCGCTCGCGGCGGTCGCCCGGGAGGAGGTCGTCGCGCCCCTCGCGGGCGGCGAGGTAGCGCAGGATGGCGTGCGACTCCGCCAGGGCGAAGTCCTCGTCGACGAGCGTGGGGATGCCCCCGACCGGGTTCACCGCGAGGTAGGCCGCCGGCCGCGGCCGCACGAAGGCGATCGTCCTGCGCTCGTGCTCGAGGCCGAGTTCGGCGAGCAGGAAGCGGGCCTTGAGCGCGTTCGAGGACGCTGGGTTGTCGTAGAGCACGAGGGCCACGCCCGCGCCCCTGCTACGCCGCGGTCCCCAGCGCCCCCAGGACCTGCTCGTCGTGCGTCTTGGGCTGCACGTCCTCGAAGACGTGCCGAACCGTCCCGTCCTCGGCGAGGACGAAGGTGGTGCGCTTCACGCCCAGGGAGACCCGCCCGGCGCGCCGCTTCTCGCCCCACACCCCGTAGCGCTCGGCCACGGCGTGGTCGGCGTCGGCGAGCAGGGTGAAGTTCAGGCCCTGGCCCTCGTGGAAGCGCTTGACCGCCTCCACGGGGTCCGGCGACACGCCGAGCACGGTGGCCCCGGCGGCGTCGTACTCGCCGACGCGATCGCGGACCCCGCAGGCCTGGGTCGTGCACCCCGGGGTGTCCGCCCGGGGGTAGAAGTAGAGGACGACGCGGCGCCCGCGCAGGTCGGCCAGCCGCACGGGGCGGCCGTCCTGGTCGGGGAGCTCGAAGTCGGGGGCGGGCTGGCCGGGCTGGATCACGCGG
>JALYMR010000189.1 GCA_030773615.1 Actinomycetota bacterium | reverse complement strand
GACCCCTCGCGGGACCTCGAGCTCCGGGCCCAGCGGCGGCGCCTCGACGCCCTGGGGGCCTCCGAGCTGCCGGTCCTCCGGGTGGGCCGGGCGGTGTTCTGCGGGGAGGCGCGCCTCGACGACGCGCTGCTCGCGCTGCGGCTGCTCGCGCACCGCCCGCGCGCCACGCGCCGCACCGGCTGACCGCACCGCTCGCTTCCGGCCCGCGCGCGTGGCACGATCGGCTGGTGACCGGAGCACTGCAAGCGATCTACCGGCGACTGGGTCCTCGCTACCCCCGGTTCGCGCTGGCTGCGGTCTTCCCGCTCACCGCGCTCGTCACCCTCGGCGGCCTCGGGCTGCTCACCCTCTACGAGTCGCGCGCCGGCCAGGAGTTCTGGCGGCTGCTGCTCGTCGCCGAGGCCCTCGTGGTCGTGGAGAACGTGCTCGCGCTCACCGTGGCCACCCGCCTCCTGCGGCCCGCGCAGCCCTGGCTGCACGGCGACCGGGGGGCGGGCGCGGTGCGCCGCGCCTGGGTGGCCTTCGCGCGGCTGCCGCTGGACTTCGCCACCCACCGCCGCTTCCTACCCGTGGTGGTGAACATCGTCCCGATCTCCGTCTACATCACGCTCGAGCTCGCGCTGCCCTGGAGCTCGGCCTTCTTCCTGGCCGCCGGTTCGGCCGTCGTCCTCCTCTACGGCGCGTTCCTGCGCTTCTTCGCGATGGAGCTCGCCCTGCGCCCCGTGCTCGAGGACGTCGCGCGGGACCTGCGCGAGGAGGTCGCCGTCGGGCAGCTCACCCTGCCCCTGCGCTGGCGCCTGCTCCTCGCGCTGCCCGCGATCAACGTCATCACCGGGGTCGTCGTCTCCGGCCTCACCGCGGCGGGGGACAGCCCCGACCTGCGCGACCTGGGCTGGGACGTGCTCGTGGCCGTCCTCGTCGCCTTCACGCTCTCGCTCGGCCTGTCCGCCCTGCTCTCGCGCACCGTGGCCGAGCCGATCGCCGACCTGCGGCGCGCGACGGAGCGGGTGAACTCGGGGGACCTGTCGACCCGGGTGCCCGTCGTCGCGCTGGACGAGACGGGTCGCCTGGCCAGCTCGTTCAACCGCATGATCGCCGGGCTGCAGGAGCGCGAGGCGCTGCGCGAGGCGTTCGGCACCTACGTCGATCCCGAGCTGGCCGAGCGCGTGCTCGCCGAGGGCGCCGTGCTCGAGGGCGAGGAGGTCGAGGTCAGCGTGCTGTTCCTCGACATCCGCGCCTTCACCGCGTTCGCCGAGCGGGCGTCGGCGCGCGACGTCGTGCGCGCCCTCAACGCCTTCTTCGACCTCGTCGTGCCCATCCTCGTCGAGCGCGGCGGCCACGCGAACAAGTTCGTGGGCGACGGCCTCCTCGGGGTGTTCGGCGCCCCCGACCGCCTGGCCGACCACGCCGACCGGGCGCTGGAGGCGGCGCTCGGCGTGGTGGAGGCGGTCGGCGAGCGCTACGGCGACGGGCTGCGCATCGGCATCGGGGTGAACTCGGGGCCGGTGGTGGCGGGCACGATCGGCGGCGGCGGGCACCTGGAGTTCACGGTCATCGGCGACACGGTGAACACCGCGGCCCGCGTCGAGGAGGTCACGCGGGAGACCGGGGACGACGTCCTCATCACGGAGGCCACGCGCGTGCTGCTCGCCCGCCCCGGACGGCGCTTCGAGACCCGCGGCACCGTGCGCCTGAAGGGCAAGACGGAGCGGGTGCGCCTGCACGCGGTGTTCCGCGAGACCCCCGAGGTCCCCGAGCCGCGCGAGGAGGTCGTGGGCGAGCTGCGCGGGGGCTGAGGGCGAGCCGGGCCAAGATGCGCCGGAAGCCGCCCGAGGGCGGCTTCCGGGTGCTCCGCGGCCACGGGCAGGGAGTTCGTGGCGCGAAGCGTGTGCGGCCCGGGTGGCGGGAGCGCCGACCGCAGGACGGCCAGCAGTGCGCCCGGACCTATGGGCCGGGCGGGCTGTCCGACGGCCCCTTCCCGGCAGGGAGAAGCATCGGCTCCGGAGCGCCCATGATCAACCCGACGATCGTCCAGCCACGCTCGCGGCGCGAGCGAGCGCTGCCCCGAGCAGGATGTCCTGCTCGGAGACCTCGACGGCCGGGAGCGCGAACGCCCGCAGGCACTCGCGCAGGATGGCGATGCCGGCGACGATCGTCGGGGCGCGGTCGGGGTGCAGCCCGGGCAGCGCGCGCCGCTGCTCGTTCGTCAGCGCGGCCACGCGGGCGAGCAGGTCGTCGAGGACCTCGGCGCGGACGGCGTGGCCGTGCGTGCGCTGCGGCGGCGTCCCCTCCCGGGCTGCGAGCTCGATCCTCGCCGCGGAGGTCGCCGTCCCGCCGACCGCCACCCCCGCGCCCACGCGCTCACGGACGTCGGCGGGCAGGGCGGCCTCGAGGATGCCTCGCGCCTCGGCGACGAGCGCGGCGAGCTCGTCGGGGCGCGGCGGGTCGGCGCGCAGGTGGCGCTCGGACTGGCGCACGACGCCCGCGGGCACGGAGACGTGGGGGCCGAGGCGCCCGTCGCGCCCGGTCACGAGCTCCGTAGAGCCGCCGCCGACGTCGAACACGACGAGCTCCGTGCCGTCCCGGGCGCGCTGGGCCGTCGCTCCCGCGAAGGTCAGCGCGGCCTCCTCCTCCCCGCTGATCGTCCGCGCCTCGAGCCCGTAGCGCTCGCGCACGGCCTCCGTGAACTGCCCGCCGTTGGCCGCATCGCGCACCGCGCTGGTGAGCACCGCGGTCGTGGCCTGCGCGCCGTGCTCGTCGATCGCCGCGCGGTAGGCGTCGAGCGCGCGGAGCACCCGGGCCATCGGCTCGTCGCCGAGGCGGCCCGTGCCGTCCACCCCCTCGCCGAGCCGGGTGACCGTCGACCGCCGGTCGAGCTCGTGGACGGGCCCGCCGGGCTCGACCTCGACGACGAGCAGGCGGGTCGAGTTCGTCCCGATGTCGACGACGGCGACGCGCACGGCTCCGCGGGCGGTTCAGCCCACGGGGAAGGGCAGCGGCTTGCCCTCCAGCCCCGCGAGCAGGTTGTCCACGGCCCGATTGGCCATCCCGTTGCGCGCGCCGTGGGTGGCCGAGCCGATGTGGGGGACGACGAGGAGGTTCGGCGTGTCGAGCAGCGGGTCGTCGGCGGGCAGCGGCTCGGGGTCCGTGACGTCGAGCGCCACGCCGGCGATCTCCCCGCGCTGCAGGGCGTCGCGCAGCGCCTCTCGGTCGATGAGCGGCCCGCGTGCCGTGTTCACCAGGATCGCGTGCTTCGGCATCGTGGCGAACTCGCGGGCGCCGATGAGCCCGCGCGTCTCCTCGGTGAGCGGCGCGTGCAGGGTGACGAAGTCGGCCTCGGCGAGCGCCGCGTGGAGGTCGTCGCCCAGGTCGACGGTGATGACCTTCATGTCGAAGCCCTGCGCCCGCTTGGCCGCGGCCTGCCCGATGCGCCCGGCGCCGACGACGACGAGCGTCGCCCCGTGCACGTCGTAGCCCAGCCAGCCCTGCGGCTCCCAGGTCTTCCACTTGCCCGCCCTCACGTCCGCGGCGCCCTCCACGAGCTTGCGCGCGACGGCGAGCATGAGCGCCCAGGCCAGGTCGGCGGTCGCGTCCGTGAGCACGTCGGGCGTCACGCCGACGGGGATGCCGCGCTCCCGGCAGACTTCGAGGTCGATGTTGTCGCTGCCGATCGCGTAGTTCGCGATGACCTTGAGGTTCGGGGCGGCGTCGAGCACGGAGGTGTCGATCTTCTCCGTGAGCAGGGAGAGCAGGCCCTCGACGTCCGCGACGCGCTCGCGCAGGACCTCCGGCGGCGGCGGCAGGTCCTCGGGCCAGACGTCGACGGCGTGCCCGGCGGCCTCGAGGCGGCTCAGAGCATCGCCCGGGAGGGCGCGGGTGACGAACACATGGGCCATGGCCGTGATCCTGCCAGGACGAGTGCC
>JALYMR010000188.1 GCA_030773615.1 Actinomycetota bacterium | reverse complement strand
CGGTCAGCCGCAGGGTCTCGGCCTCGACCCCGGGCGCCGCGAGGGCGGGCGCGGGCAGCCCCGCCGTCGCCACGAGCGTGAGGGCGGCGAGCAGGAGGGCGGCGCGGGGGGAGCGGGGGGTGGGTGCGAGGCGTCGGGTCACGGTGCTCTGCATCGGCCGGCGGCACGGGGAGGTTGACCGCGACGACGACGAACGGTTACCCGACCGCTCGTCGTACGTCCGTCGACGCCCTCGATCGCCCCGGGCCAGGCTGGTACAAACGGGTCGACTCGCTGGGACCGCCGGAGCCGTGCATGGGCGCCAGCGGTCGCGAACGCGTTGCTACCTTAGGAGCCCGGTGTTCCCGAACTTGTACCGCAGTCTGTGGCGTCATCGCCTGCTCATCGCGACGGGGACGCTGACCTGCCTGCTCTTCGCGCTGTCCTTCTCGCTCACGCAGCCCAAGCGCTACGAGGCGACCGCCATCGTGCGGCTGGAGCTCTCGGACGCGCAGGCGGGTGCTCGTGAGCGCTTCGAGGCCGCCCAGGACCTGACGCGCAGCTACGCGGAGATCTACCAGCGCGGCGGCCTCAGCGCACGGCTCCAGACGCTGCTCGGCACCCAGATCTCCCCCCGGCAGATTGAGAACAACGAGCTCGTCGCGCGCACGGTCAAGGACCTCGACCTGCTCGCAGTCGGCGCCCGGACCACCGACCCCCGGCGCTCCCTGCTCATCGCCAACGCCGCCGCGCGGGTTATCGGGACCTTCCGGGCGGGCGAGCGGGCGGTGCTCATCGCCCCGGCGGAGCTGCCCACGGCCCCCGCCAGCCCCAACATCCCCTTCAACCTGGTCCTCGCGACGCTCCTCGGGCTGATCATCAGCTCCGCGCTCGCCCTGGCCGTCGACGCGTTCCGGCAGCCCTTGCCCGACGCGGACGAGCTCGAGCGCGAGCTCGAGCTGCCCGTCCTCGGGTCCATCCCGCGGCTCAAGCTCGGCCGCTCCGGCGGCGCCCAGCGCGACGCCGCGCCGGAGTCCGACGGCAGCCTGCGCGAGCCGGCGGGCGCACGCGCCGCGGCCGAGCGCGTCGAGGCGGGCTCGCGATGAAGCGCGGAGGCGGTCCCCTCGGCCTGGTCGACCCGACCACGCCCGACTCCGAGCCGTTCCGCTCGCTGCGGGTCACCATCGACCTCCAGGCCGAGCACCGGCGGGGGGCGGCGCTGCTCTTCACGAGCCCCACCGCGTCGGAGGGCACGACGACGCTCGCGAGCAACGAGGCGCTCGTCACGGCCCTCATGCCGCGCCGCACGCTGCTCATCGACGGCGACCTCGTGCGCCCGAGCGTCCACGCCGGCTTCGGCGTCCCGCGCGACCCCGGGCTGGTCGACGTCGTCCGGGGCAGGCTCCCGTTCGTCGACGCGGTCGCGGGAGTCACCTACCGGTCGGCGCGGCTGCACGTGCTGCCCGCCGGGCGGCCGACGGCGCGTACGGGCGACGTCGTCATCTCGGAGGCGATGGGCGACGTCCTGGCGCTCGCCCGGGACGCCTTCGACTCGGTGATCATCGACGCGCCGCCCGTCCTCGACAGCGGCGACGCCGCGGGCCTCGCGGCCCACCCCGGCGTGGACACCGTCGTGGTCGTCGACGCCCGCCAGCGGCGCAAGCTCCTCGTCCGCGCCGTCACGCAGCTCGAGCGTGCCGGGGCCAACGTGGTCGGCGTCGTGCTCAACCGGGCCGCCGCGGCCGCGGCGTAGCCGCCCTCGGAGGACCGTTGCGCCCCGCCCTCGCCAGCCGCCTGCCCAACTCGCCCGAGGTCCTCGCCGCCCTCGCGGCGCTCGTCCTCGTGTCGGGCGCGGGGGCGGCGGTCGGCACGCAGCGCCCGGTCATCGCGGTCGGCTTCGCGTTCCTGCCCATCGCGCTGCTCCTCCTCGGCGTGCTCTCGGGGACCGCGCGCTCCGCGGTCCCCTTCATCGCCCTCGCGCTCGGGGCCAGCAGCCAGCTCACCCCGGAGCTGCCGCTGGGGCTGCCCTTCAACATCTGGGTCCACGACCTCCTGATCTTCGGGGCCCTGGTCGGGTTCTTCGTCGACTGGGCGCTCGCCCCCGCCGACGAGCGACCCCGGCTGCCGCGCACGCCCGTCCTCGGCGTCGCGCTCGCGCTCCTCACGGTCGCCATCATGATCGGCGCCTGGCGCGGCCATGAGCGCTACGGGGCGACGCTCGTGGGCATGCCGCTGCGGTTCGTCGGCTACGCGGCCATCGCCGCGGCGATGACGGCGCTCACCCCGGCGAAGGCCCTGCGCAACCTGACGATCGCGCTGTACGTCGGCATCGCCTACCAGACCCTCTCGGCCCTGTACCACATCGGCACGGGCACGTCGGCCACCGACCAGCTCAAGCTCTCCACGGGCGGCATGCGCTACGTCGGCGTCACCGCCGCGAGCTTCATGGCCAGCGGCTTCCTGCTCGCCGCGCTGAACCTGGCGACCCGGCGCAAGAACGAGCTGCTGCACCTCGTGATGGCGCTGCTCGCCGGGTTCGTGCTCATCGTGGCCTTCACCCGAACGGTCTACCTCGGGCTGTTCCCCGTCCTGCTCGTCGTGTTCCTGCTGTACCCACGGCTGCGCTCCGCTGCGTGGCGCGCCATCCCCCTCGTGCTGCCCGTCGTCCTGCTCGGCGTGCTGCTCGTCACCCAGGTCGCGCCCACGCTCATCCCGACCCTCGTCGACCGGCTGTCGAACACCTCGGCCGCCGACTCCAGTGTGCAGTGGCGGGCGAACGCGTACCGGACTGTGCTCTCCGGGACGACCGAGGAGCCCGTGCTCGGGATCGGTTTCGGCCGGGTCACCGAGTTCACCCTCAACGGCGCGCCGAACGTCATAACCGGCGACCCCCACAACGGCTACATCTACCTCTTCGCCGGAGGAGGCCTGCTGGCCGTCGGGGCCCTTGCGCTGCTCGTGGCGCTGTTCCTGGCCGACACCCTGTGGCGCTGGCGCGGAGCGGACGTCGACGGTCGCGTGATCTTGACGTGGTCCCTCGGCACGTGGATCGTTTTCATGGTCCACTCGGCGGCGGAGCCCATGTTCACCCTGCCGCACATGATCCTCGGGATCTGGATCTGCATGCTGCTGCCCGCGGTGGTTCCCATCCCGTCGCGCGAGGCGGGCCTGCCCCGCCGGCGGGGGCGCCGGGCGGCTGGCCTGACAGCCCCTCAGCCGGCGGCGCGTCGCGCGTGAACGGCGCCGAGGAGCGCCTCGGCGATCAGGGGCTCCAGGGCGGCCGAGCGGTAGCACCCGGCGATCTGCGCGCACTCCTCGTCCTCCTCCGGCGAGGGGGACGTCGCGGCCACCCGGGCCAGCGCAGCGGCGACGGCGTCCTCGTCGATGGGGACGAGGTGGCTCCAGCGCGCGGCGCCGAGGATGCCGCGGGGCCCGAAGTCGCAGTCCACGCTGACCACCGGCGTGCCCGCAGCCAGACTCTCCACGATGACGTTGGCGAACGTCTCGTAGCGCGAGGTGAGCACGAGCACGCGGTGGCGTGCGTAGACGCTCCACGGCTCGGCCGTGAAGCCGAGCAGGCTGAGCCGGTCGGCCACGCCCAGGCGCTCGGCCTCGGCCAGGAGCGCGTCGCGCTCGGGCCCGTCGCCGAGCACGCTGAGCGGGACGCCGGCCTTCGCCGCCGCCCGGAGCGCCAGCAGCGGCTGCTTCTCGGGGACGAGGCGCCCGACGAGCAGCGCTCCGGCCCGCGGCCCCTGGGCTCGCGTGAACGCCTCCTCGCTGACGATGTTGGGCACCACGCGCCACCCGCCCCGGCTCACGAGCCGCAGGGACGCGTGGAGGTCGACGAGCGCCTCGTTGGGCGCCGTGGCACCCCAGCACCGGCGGAAGGCCCACCGGTACACGCCGAGCGGGAAGCGGCCCGTGTCGCGCAGCTGCCGGGGATCCTGGCCGGCGACGATCAGCCACGGGGTGCGGATCCCGGCCACCGCGCAGAGCAGGCCGCAGTAGGGCTGGAAGGCGGCGATGACGTCGCAGCGCTCGGCGAAGCGGCGCACGCGGCCGAGCACCCGCCGCGTGTCGGCGAAGCCGGCCTTGCCCACGACCTCCACACGGGTTCCGGGGGCCACCGCGTAGGTCGTGGCCGTGGCCTCCACCGCCAAGACGGAGACCTCCGCGCCCAAGGCCTGCGCCGCGGTCGTCCACAGGGCCGCCTGGCGCTCCGCGCCGCCCTGGCCGAGCGAGACCGCGACGATGCCCATGCGCAGGCCGGCGAGGGCGCCGACGGCGCCGTCCTCCTTCTCGGGCACGCGGCGAGTGTAGGCGCCGTGAACGGGGCGGAATCAGCGACGCGTGCTGCACGCGGGCAACCGTCGCTTGGCGCGTCTGGCGCCTCGGGCAGCGCACGCGCCCCTAGCCTCGTTGGCGTGAACGGACGCACGAGCTTCACCGAGGACGAGCGAGCGAGGGGTCGGCTCCGCCGACGAGGGACGACAGCTCGCCCCGCGCGATGACGGTCGCGCCCATGGAGCACCCCAAGTCGCGCGAACTCGCTCTGGAGCGGCTCGGCTCGTTCGACGACCTGGCGCCCGGGTGGACGGCGCTCGCAGAGCGCCAGGCCAACCTCTTCGGGACGTGGGAGTGGGCGTCGGCGTGGTGGGCGACGTTCGGTGGCGGTCGTGCGCCCCTCCTGTCCGTGGCTCGTGACGAACACGAGTCGCTCGTCGCCGTGCTGCCCCTGTACACGTCGAGGTACGGGCCCCTGACGCTCGCCCGCTTCATCGGTCACGGACCGGCCGACCAGTTGGGGCCGGTGTGCGCTCCTGAGGATCGCCCAGCCGTCGCCGAAGCCCTCCGGCGCCTCGTGGCCGACGAGCTCGACATGCGGGGCTTCCTGCTCGCCGAGCGGCTCTGGTGCGAGGAGGAGTGGCCCCGCCTGCTGAACGCGCGCCCCCTGCGACGAGCGACGTCCTCGCTCCTCAGACTGTCGGGGCGCACGTTCGAGGAGTGGCTGGCGTCCGTCAGCCCGAAGTTCCGCCGGGAGATGCAGCGGCGGGAGCGCAACCTCGTGCGCGACCACGGCCTCACGTTCCGCCTGGTGACCGGTGAAGCCGAACGGGAGAGCGCGCTCGCCGCGCTGATCCGCCTGCATGACGCCCGCTGGCGCAACACGTCGACCACCTTCGGCGCGGCGAACACCCGGTTCTACGACGCGTTCACCCGCATGGCGGCAGAGCGCGGGTGGCTGCGGTTGTGGCTCGCCGAGGTCGACGGCCGTCCGATCGCCGCCCGGCTCGGCTTCTACTTCGCAGGGCGCGCCTGGGCCTACCAGTCCGGCCGCGATCCCGCCTGGGACAAGAGCGGCGTGGGGATTGTCCTGCTTGTGCACACGCTGAGGGAGGC